>JAYENH010000909.1:0-1579 GCA_034721995.1 Bacteroidota bacterium | reverse complement strand
ATAAAAAATCATTGGGAAGGAGTTGTTAATTGGAAAAAATCCCAAATAAATAATGGGTTGCTTGAAGGATTAAACTCCCTTATCCAATCGGCAAAATCAAAAGCTAGAGGCTACAGAAATTCGAAGTATTTTAAAATAATCGCATATTTAATTACCGGTAAATTTGACTTCAGTAAAATTAATCCTGAATGGGTTAAAATTTAGTTACCCACTTAAAATGACGAGGAACCAAAAAATTATACTTTATGATTTGACCAACACCTATTTTGAAGGAAGTAAAAGAAACAGTGCGATAGCCAAACGAGGAAAATCAAAGGAAAAAAGAGATGATTGTCCTTTATTGAGTTTAGCAATGGCCATTGATTCCGAAGGCTTTCCCAAAAGAAGCAAGATATATGAAGGGAACATCAGCGAGGCTTCGACCCTGGAAACAGTGTTGTCACAAATATCCTTTGGTGATATAAATAAACGCAAAACAATTGTCATGGATTCAGGCATTGCTACAGAAGAAAACATACAAAAGATCAAGCCCCATTATGATTATATCGCTGTCTCAAGGAAGCGGCCAATTCCTTATGAAAAATGGGAAAGTATCGACGAAGAAAAAATATTATTAAGGGACAAAAAAACAACTCTTACGATGAAATCCTTAGAAGTTGGGGATGAGGTGTATTTGCTATGCCACAGTGAAGCCAAAGAAAAAAAGGAGCGGGGAATCATAAAGCGACGACAGTCAAAATTTGAGACAGAACTCAAAAGTCTTGCAGAAGGACTATATCAGCCCCGCAAAATGAAGAACTACGAAAAAGTACTGGAAAAGATCGGTCGCTTAAAAGAAAAATATAAAGTCGGCCAACATTACGATATAAAAGTCAGGCGCAATAAAAATAAAGCCACCTCAATAACCTTTAGCAAGAATTCAAAAGGCCAATTAAAAAGTGAGCATGTGGGCGAATATTTGCTGCGCACCAACAGGAAAGACCTGTCAAACCGGGAAATATCCCAGGTCCACCGGTCTTTGACCATGATAGAAGCCAGTTTTCGCAGTATGAAATCAGATTTGGGATTGCGTCCTATTTATCATCAAAATGACAAGCGCAGCGAAGCCCACCTTTATATTTCGGTGATAGCCTATCACTTTGTGGCCGCAATCCTGAAACAATTGCAGGGCAATGGCATCAACCTGACCTGGAACAGTGTCCGAAATGTATTGGCGTCCAGGAAAAGAGTAACAACTACGTTCAACACCGAAAAGGGTGAAATAATAAGCATACGGACTAATACGGCCCCAAATTTAGAGCAGGCAGAAATCTATCAAAGTTTTAAAAGATTGAAACCCGCTGTTTGTGACGCTAAACATATGATAAAATTGAAATAACCCTCTTTTAAATGTAGTGTTGAAAACACACACCTAAACTCATTTAATTCCATAAATTACAACATATTATCAAATTGAAAGTGTCGAACTTGGGTTAATGGCGCTATTTGGCGACGGCAAATCTAAGTATTGCTCAGGAGATTCTGTTTTTTTTGAATATGTTTTTCTGCCCTTATTTTAATTCACTTACCAATTTTTCTA
>JAYENH010000908.1:0-7250 GCA_034721995.1 Bacteroidota bacterium | reverse complement strand
TGATAGTGTTACGTCCGGCACTTACCCCATACAAGTGGGCATCGATTATAATTGGGTAGCCATTGCGGCGGGCTATGAATTTTCGTTGGGCCTGAAATCGGATGGTAGCTTATGGAGTTGGGGGTTTAATGGTAACGGTCAGTTGGGTACAGGCTCAACCAATCATGAAAATTTCCCTGTACAGGTTGGTCAGGATACCGACTGGGAAAAGATTGAAGCCGGATCTACCTTTTCTTTTGGGATAAAAACAGACAGTAGCCTGTGGGCGTGGGGCTATAATGAAGTGGGACAATTGGGCGATGGAAGCATGGTACAGCAAACCTCGCCCATTGATGTAGATTTTGGCTACGACTGGAAATGTATTGCAGCAGCTAGTGGAGTTTATTATGCCGGCGGTGTATATGGCCATCATAGTTTGGGAATAAAAGGCGATGCTAGTGTTATCTGTGCCACCGGGGCAAATTATATTGGCCAGTTAGGAGATGGCACAATCGATAACCACGAAAAATTCTTTTGCACCACGGCACCCCTCCTTAACATTCCCTTTCAAGTTACTGAAAACTCTGGGCCTTTTGTGCAAATTTCCCCAAACCCCAACAATGGAACTTTTACCCTAAACATCGAAGGTGACAACAATCAATTGGAAATTGAATTGTTCAACAGCTTGGGACAACTGATCCTTATCGACGAAGTAATAAACAACACTGAAATTCGCTTATCAGGATTATCAAAAGGAATTTATTTGCTGAATATTAAATCAAAGGATCAAATTTTCAGCAAAAAAATAATTATTAAATAGGGCGTTTGTTCTTTTGAACTATTTATAGGAACACGGACAATACTTATAAATAAAATATCAGTGAAAATCTGTTAAATCCGTGTCATCCGTGTTCTATATTCAATAATTTTATTTCTACTGAAGCAAGAAACAAAATACTCCTCTTCTGTCTTCCTACTTCCATCTTTTTGTTTTCTTTACACTTTCAATATCATCAAAAATGAAAAAAGAAATTGTATTGATGCTAAACCCAAAATCAGCTTCTTCGGAGGCTGAAATAAAAAGGGAGGCTGCAAAAAAACTTCATATTGGAGTATCGAAAATTACAGCATTAAAAGTTTTGCGTCGTTCGATCGATGCACGTAAAGCTAATGTAAAAATCAATCTGGGTGTATTGGTTGTTTACAACGAGCCTGCACCAAAATTCGAAAAACCCGAATTCCGTTTTCAAAATGTTAGCAGCAAGCCGGAAGTTATTATTGCAGGGGCAGGACCAGCGGGTTTGTTTGCTGCCCTTCGTTTAATCGAGCTTGGCAAAAAACCGATTATTTTTGAGCGGGGCAAAGAAGTTAGTGCACGTAAAATCGATATTGCCAAACTTACAAGAGAACATATTCTCGACCCAGAATCGAACTATTGTTTTGGCGAAGGGGGTGCGGGTACTTTTTCGGACGGAAAACTCTATACCCGTTCAAAAAAGAAGGGCAAAAACAAACGTGTTCTCGAAATATTGCAATTTCATGGGGCACAAGAAGAAATCCTTACAGATGCCCATCCGCATATCGGTACTAATATTTTGCCACGGGTAATTGTGAACATCCGTAAAAACATTTTGCAGGCCGGGGGCGAAATCCATTTCAATACACGTATAGATGACTTGATTATAGAAAACGAGCAGATAAAAGGAATAAAAACTGCATCGGGCGAAAAAGTATTTGCCAACGCCCTTATCCTTGCCACCGGACATTCCTCGCGCAATGTTTATGAATTACTCCATAAACGAAAAATTGCCCTTGAGGCCAAAGCCTTTGCCATGGGCGTACGTATTGAACATCCACAGGCACTGATCGACTCCATCCAGTATCATTGTGATAGCCGGAGCAAATATTTACCTGCTGCGGCTTACAACATGGTTTCGCAAATTGGGAACAGGGGAGTATATTCTTTTTGTATGTGCCCCGGTGGATATATCGTACCATCAGCTACCGGCCCCGAAGAAGTTGTAGTGAACGGAATGTCACCAGCGGGACGAAATTCTGCTTTTGCCAATGCGGGGATGGTGATTGAAGTGAAACTTGAAGATTTGAAAGATTACAAAGAATTTGGTGTTCTGGCCGGATTGAAATATCAGCAAAAACTCGAACATCTGGCCTGGCAAAATGCAAATAAAGACCAAACTGCCCCGGCACAACGTATGGTCGATTTTACCGAAAACAGGTTCTCGGGCAATATCCCCGACAGCTCGTACTATTGTGGCACAATAAGTTCGCCCATGCACGAATGGCTGCCCGAAGCAATTTCGAAACGATTAAAAAAAGCATTTCAGGATTTTGGGCACAAGTCAAAAGGCTTTTTCACGAATGAAGCTGTAATACTTGGGGTGGAATCGCGTACCTCCTCTCCTGTACGCATTCCCCGCAACAACGAAACATTGGAGCATATTCAGATAAAAGGATTGTTCCCTGCGGGCGAAGGCTCGGGTTATTCTGGAGGAATTGTATCATCGGCAATTGATGGGCAACGCTGTGCCGAAATGGCTGCAAGCCTTGTTGACTGATTTACCTAAAATCCGCAAGTGTTTTTTGTTAGCCGCTAATATCGTGAATTTTACTTCACTCATTTGGGATAAGTAAAATAGGGATTTTTCATTTCTCAGTTTACACTATTTATTCGTGAATTTAAGAATAGCAGGTCATGTCAGTCCTGGTTCTCTTGCCAATAAGATTCGACTTTGCCCAATATGTCGCTCCTACCGGAGCTTTAAAATGCTTCGCCAATTACTTCTATAAATATCTGACTCCTACGGAGTCGTGCTTTGTTTGATGTATGATAAGTCAATAATTAATGAATTTGATAAACTCAAATTTGAACAACAAAAAATAATTGTTCATGCATTATTTGACAAATTGTTAGATGATATACCGATAAAGCAAAAAACTATTTCGGAACCTAATGCTTTTAAAAAATATAGAGGTATTGCAAAAGGGTTTTGGAATATAGATGCTCAGGAATATATAAATAATTTGAGAAATGAGGACAGATTTTAAGAGTGTTTTTATTGATACAGCATTGTTCATTTATTTATTAGAGGATCATTCCGATTTTGGTATTAAATCTGAGAATTTCTTTTCTTTTTGCAATAGAAATAGGATTGCAATGCACACAGGAATAATTACTTATATGGAATTCTGTGTAAAACCATACAAATACAATAACTTAGAGTTAATTGAAAATTTTTATTACTAATGATAAAAAACTGAAAACAATTAAAAACATAGAAGTCTATACATTAGATGACTGGCAAATACATGTATTCTAATTTTAATGTTGCCTAAAAATAACCGGGGTGTACGACAAATAACCGACATCATCATTACGGAAATCCTTCACCACCTTTACTCTTTCACAAACCGCATCACCCGATGACGAAAATTATCAGCTTCTAACTTAACAAAATAAATCCCGGTATTTAAGCTTGTTGTTGAAACAGTGGCTTTGCCATTATTCATGTATATAATTTCTTCTGAAATAGTTTGACCTAAAATATCAATAACCGATATTGAAATTATTGATGAAGATAAAGCACTGAACTTGATGTTTAATGTTTCGTGTACGGGGTTCGGGAAAAGCGAGATGCTTGCCGACTTATTATTGTAAGAAATTATATTTGTTACCGGCGAAACTTCAATTGTAAATGATTGCTCCGAAAGTAGTGAATACAAATTATCGGCCTCTATTGTTACATTTACCTGCCCAACATCGCCTGCCAAAGGAGTACCCGACAAAGTTGCTGTGTTGTTTCCATTATCGGTGAGGTTAAGCCACGCTGGTAAATTATCGGCATTAAAGCTAATGGGATTGCCATAAGTATCGGAAGCAGAAATTGCATACTCATAAAAACTGTTTTCCTGAGCTGTTGTAACAGGGCTTCCTGCAAAAACGGGTTGTGGGTAATTCGAGCTAAAAATCAATGTCGCAAATTCGGGATGATCTATAAAAGGGTTCCGGTTGTTCTGGATACCATAAACAGCATTATTGCGGTTAATTTCTTTTTGGCTAACCGGATCGTTGGTGTGCCATTCGATTAATAAATTCTGTGCCCATGCCTGGATTTCGGCACCATTTACCATGCTGTTGGTCTGCCAGCCACTGTCTTCGCCATAGTACCGTGTCGACATATAAAAATAGCTGCGGGCAAAATCGCCTTTGTAGGCATCGATTGGCTCGAACGCAATACTCGAATAACCGGGATAATTGCAAGCACCCTTTTTGCTTCCGTTTTGCGATGTCCACGAAGCCGAGCCAACTTCGCCAAAAGGATACGAACCGCGTTGTCCGTTTACATAACCATCGGTAGGATAAATATGAAAAAGATCGGTTTGCATGGGGCTTCCACTGTTGAACCAACTTTGTGGCCAACTATGCTCGCGGTTATAACAATCGCCTTCCTGCGAATAGTTACCACATTGGTCGGAGCCAAAATTGAAAGTATACGGAGGTGTTGAACCGGGGGTATCGGAATACATGTCCCAAACTTTGTTGTTGCTGGTTTTATCGGTTACCTGAACATGGTTCCATAAGGATGAGTAACTTACCGAATTATGATTGTCGATAATATTATGGAGGGTCTGTTTCAATACATTGCCGCTAAGGGTTTCGGTGCCGTTGTAATATCCTGCCGGGATTTGGGCATCCGTCGCAAAGCATATCAGGATAAAAGAAAAAAATAAAATACTGTTTTTCATCGAAAATAATTTTTTGCAAAAGTATAGTTTTTAACCTTAATTATTCATGATTTTTATGATTAACTTAATTATGAATTACTTGGTTCAATTTAGATTAAACATCCTCTTTTTCGGATTAACACAAAGATTTATGATAAATAACTACGTATTTCATTCAACAACAAAGTTGTTGAGAAATCAGCGTTAATCAGCGTAGATCAGCGTCAAAAGATTTGTCCTAAAATATGGTATCTTTAAACCCAATAAAATTTGAATGAAAAAAAATTGACATGAAAAATTTTGCCGTTATTTTGTTTATTGTTTTTGTATCCCTAAACCTTAGGGCACAAGAAAATTTCGACCCCGATGATTGTTGCAAAATTGCCCATCAGGAAGCACTTGCAAAAAGCAAAAGCTTTTATCAACCAAATGAATACCTGTATTATGGCTTCGATATTTTTTATCATCGCCTGGAATGGGAAATCGATCCAAACCAATATTACATTAAAGGTATGGTGGCAACTCATTTCTTAGCTACCTCGAACCTTGATTCTATACTTTTCGATTTGCACACTCAGCTACAGGTTGATTCTGTACTGTATCACGATTTACAAATAAATTTTTCTCATTCTGATAATATTCTTAGCATAGAATTAGACCAAAGTATCCCGCCAGGAAACCTTGATTCGATTTCCGTATATTATCAAGGACAACCTCTTTCGAGTGGTTTTGGAGCCTTTATGCAATTTACTCACGGACAACCGGAAGTGCCAATTATTTCCACACTTTCGGAACCTTACGGGGCAAAGGACTGGTGGCCCTGCAAACAAAGTTTAGACGACAAAATCGACTCGGTAGATATTATTGTTACATCGCCCGAAGCATATCGCACGGCCAGTATCGGGATGTTGCAATCGGAACTGGTAACCGGGCAAAACAGGACTATGCACTGGAAACACCGCTACCCTGTTGCTGCTTATTTAATTGCAATTGCAGTTACCAACTATGTCGATTATTCGGACTATGCCCCCTTGCCAAATGGCGATTCGCTTCAAATACTAAATTATGTTTTTCCCGAAGAGCTTGCTTATGCACAGGCACATACACCACAAACTGTCGGGATGATCGAGCTTTATTCCGATTTATTTATCCCCTACCCTTTTATCAACGAACGCTACGGACATGCTATGTTTGTAGGTGGCGGTGGAATGGAACATCAAACCATGTCGTTTATGGTTAATTTCGGGTATGAGCTTACTGCCCACGAGCTTGCCCACCAATGGTTTGGCGACTATATTACTTGCAAAAGCTGGCACGACATCTGGCTAAACGAAGGATTTGCAACCTATCTTGCTGCACTCACTTATGAGTTTCTTGGCAGTGGCCAGTATTGGCAACCCTGGAAATTAGAAGTTATCGAAAACATTACCAGTCAGCCCGATGGAGCTGTATATTGCGACGACACAACCTCGGTTAACCGAATTTTTAGTAGCCGCCTGAGCTATCGAAAAGGGGCTATGCTTTTGCACATGTTACGTTGGGAATTGGGCGATTCCTTGTTTTTTGCCGGAATAAAAAATTACCTTAACAACCCGGCCCTTGCTTTTGGCTTTGCCGAAAGCGATGATCTCAAAGAAGCTTTAGAAGTAACTGCCGATACAAGTTTACAGGAGTTTTTTGCCGATTGGCTTTATGGAGAAGGCTATCCTGTTTACACTATTAACTACATTCAAAACCTGAATAACCTGCAAATTACAATAAACCAGGCCACCAGTCATGCTTCGGTAGGTTTTTTCGAAATGCACATTCCAATCCTGGCTGTGGGGGCAAATACCGACAGCCTGCTTGTAATGCACAATACATCGAATAACCAACAATTTATTTTTCAAATTGATTTCGATATAGAGGAATTAATTTTTGATCCCGAACTCTGGATTGTAACAAAAGACCCCATAATAAATATTGGCATCGAAGAAGAAAGCATTCGCGAGGGGATAAAGATTTTTCCTAACCCGGCACAGGATAAATTAGTTTTTCAATCAGGAAAAGCAATAATCACGAGAGTTAACATTTTCGATCTCAGCGGACATAAAATTCAATCCCAAAAAGGCAATGCCACTAAATTATTCGAGCTTGATATTTCGGCACTGCCCAAAGGTGTTTATGTTGTAAGCTGCGTTACTGAAAAAGGAAGCCATTCGCAACGTGTGATAATTAAATAGGGGAACATATCCATTGAAATAATCGGGATTTTTCATTTCTCAGTTTACACTTTCTATTCGTGAATTTAAGAATAACAGGTCATGCCAGTCCTGGTTATCTTGCCAATAAGATTCAACTTTGCCCAATATATCGCTCCTACCGGAGCTTTAAAATGTTTCGCCAATTACTTCTATAAATATCTGACTTCTACGGAGTCGTGCTTTGTTTGATGTATGAGAAATGAGAAAAGTTATCATTTTCCAGTTTATCTGGCTTAGTAAATTGCAACTACTCAGGTATTTCCTTTTTCTTCAAATGCTAAATAT
>JAYENH010000907.1:0-7259 GCA_034721995.1 Bacteroidota bacterium | reverse complement strand
GTAAAACTCTGTGCAACTCTGTGGTTAATAGAAATATGAAGTTTAACCACAGAGTCATCAGAGAAATAACACAGAGTTACACAGAGGAAAAAGTGTAAACTACTTTTACTGGTATATGAAAAATGCCTAAAAAGGAAAAGAGAATTTGTCAAAACCACGACAATGTTAATAAACTATAATGTATTGTTTGTCAAAGAAACCTAACTTTTTTTCAAAATTGCCGTTTACCTGATAATTGTATATATAATCAATAAATAAAATATTAAAATGTTAAAAAATTCAACTATTATGAAAAAACAAATTTATATTATTCTTTTCGGGTTGATGCTAACAAGTCTTTTTTCCTGTACAAAGGAAAATGGAACAACTAATGAACCTCAAACCGATTCATTTGAGTCAATGGTGATTTCCGATAATTTTGAGTTTAAGACTACTCAAGAAATAAACTTGCAAATTCAAGTTATCGATCAGGTTACTTCGGTAATTGAAATTTACAATGGCCATCCTAATCAAGATGGTGTATTAATTAAAAAGGGTATTACAGACTCCGATAACTCATACGAAACACTGCTTGTTTTATCTAACAATATCAACGAAATTTATGCTATACGATATTCTTTCGATGGCAGTGTGCAAAGTGAAATGATACCAGTTAGTTCCTCGAACTTAGTTTATCATTTTGGATATAAAAATTTAAAATCAGCAAGCATTATCGCAAATCTGGTAGATAATGGAGATTTTGAAGATAACCCTTATACCTACCTTTTTGAAATCAATCTTCAGAGTAATATCTCAAGTTCAAACCTTGACAACTGGATTCTTAAAACATACCAAAGCAATAAGCCAAACTCTGAAATATACAGCGATAATGGAAATAATGTTGTTCAGATGACCGATAACAAAACCAATAAAGAAACTTTTGCTTATTACTACCTGTTGGCAGATCCCAATGTGGAATATACCCTGGATGTTGACGGAATAATCATCACTGACCTGGGGAGTTTAGCTCCTTACATGTCGCTGCAATTTATGAGTGCCAATGGGCAAATAATAAATGATTATTACCAGGAATTCACATCAACTACGTGGACCACGAAAACAATTACTCAAACCAGTCCGGCAAATACAGTATACATTAAAGTTGTAATGGCCACCACTGTAAGTGGTAAAGGTGAAGCTTGGTTTGATAACGTTAACCTGACAGGATCTCCTGCAGTTGCTGATGCCGACAATGATGGAGTCCCTGATTCTTTGGATGAATTTCCATCGGATCCCGACAGGGCATTTAACTCTTACTACCCAAATTCCATTGACTATAGCTCGTTTGCTTTCGAAGACCTTTGGCCTAATATGGGTGATTACGACTTCAACGATCTTGTAATAAATTTTCAGTATAAAACTGTTACCAATGCCGGAAATAATATTGTAGACCTGATTGCAAAATTCAAAATTAAAGCTGCCGGCGCCTCTTTCAATAATGGATTTGGGTTTGCTTTCGATGCACTTCCTGCCACCGTGGCAAGTGTAACCGGAACACAAATCTTAGGTTCGATTGTGCAAATTGCAGCTAATGGTTTAGAAGATGGACATATTACACAATCGGTAGTTATTGTTTATGATAAGATAAACAACTATACAGGAACAGATATGTTAAATACCGATCCTAATATTGCTATTATCGATATTGCGCTAACAACAGTAACTATTAATTTTAGTACACCACAAGCCAGTATCGGGACAGAACCATACAATCCATTTATTTTTATTGATGAAACCCGTGGCCGCGAAGTTCACCTTGTTAACAACGAACCAACCGAATTGGTAGACCTATCGTATTTTGGAACAGCAGATGATGTGAGTAGTGTGGCCAATTCGATATTTTACAAAACTTTCGACAATTACCCATTTGCATTGGAAACCCCTGTGCCAATGGACTACACAACCGAAAAAGACGATATTGTTACTGCCCACTTAAAATTTGCTACCTGGGCCGAATCGTCGGGAAGTAGTTATCAGGATTGGTACGTAGACCAACCCGGATATAGAAATAATAATAAAATAAGGAATAATTAAAATACTATAAATAAAAAAGCTGCTCAATTGTGAGCAGCTTTTTTTAACTAAGATAGTTTCTGCAAGCATAGTGCTGCCTAATTTTATATGCTCGAAAACGGATAAGTTCTTCTGGACGACAAACCAAAAGTCATTCAAAAACAAATTTTGATTTAATCAACAATAACTGACCATTTATCAAAAATTTATTCATTTATATATTTATTCATTGTATAATTGCATTACTGAATATTTATTAATTGAATTACAACCCATTTATAAATTATGACTGTTATGAAAAAACAAATTTCGATTCTATTTTTGGCTTTCCTTCTTATTTCAGTATTTTCGTGTAGAAGAGAAGAGTCAATTCCAAATGATTCAAGTGTTGATAGTTTTAACTCAATGGTGATTTCCGATAATTTTGAGTTTAAGACTACTCAGGAAATAAACCTGCAAATTCAAGTCCTCGATCAGGTTACTTCGATTATTGAAGTTTACAATGGCAATCCCGATCAGGATGGAGTATTACTTAAAAAAGGAGTAACCGGGGGCAACAATACCTTCGAAACACTTTTAGTTTTGCCAGGAAAAACTAACGAGATTTATGCTGTCAGGTATTCTTTTGATGGATCAGTATCACAGGAAAAGATTCCGTTAAGTTCAACGAATTTAGTATACCACTTTGGTTCCAAGAACCTGAAATCGGCTCAAACAACCAACTATTTGGTAAATCCCGGAAGCTGGCCCGATTGTACTTCGGCTTACGATTTTGATGTGCCAAATAATTATTCAGGCGATTTGGATATTCCGGCAAACGAAATATGGCGTATCGATGTAGGAAATAATTATACTGGCGAACTTGATTTTCCATCGTGGGGCACAAATTACCTGATTATATGCGGAACAGCTACTATTGATGATGTGAAAAGTGGTGTTGGGACAGTAATTGTAACAAGCACAGGGACTTTGTATATCGAAGACGATTATATTGCTGGATGGGGTACGAACCTTATAAATTTTGGTACAGTAGAAGTTAAAGCAGGAAGTTCCTGGAAAGAAGTTAAAATTGAAGGAGGGGTTTTAGAAAACCATGGAACATTATCCGCAAAAAAAATAAAAATATATAATTCCGATTTCCTAAACCTCGGAACAATTACACTTACTGATTATTTCAAAATAAATACCGGTAACGGAACCAATGATGGAACATTGACAATTGCCAAGCAGCTTGATATGGAAAGCAGTTCGGATGTATTCGAAAATTATGATAATGTTACCGTAGGGGACGATTCAGATATTTATGGGACTTTGAATAATTGGGATGGAACTTTTCATTTTGTAGAGAAACTGGAACTCAAAGGAGGCTCGCAAACTTATAATTTATGTAAATTGATAGTTGATAAAGATTTAAAACTTACCGGCGACCTCGAAAATGATGGATATGTTGAGTGTAGCCAAAAATTAGATGTAAACGCCACCTCGGAAATAACAATGGGTGCAGGAAGCCTTATCGACACAGAAGATTTAGACCTCGATGGAGACATTATCGGGCCAACATCGGCTTATGCAAAAATTGAAGTAGCAGACGAAACAAAACTGAATTGGGGCTCGGACATTACAGGAAAAATTGACTTATGCGATGCCGATGGCACCATTGAAACCAACAATGGTACTATCGGAGGCGATGTTACATATTGTGTAAACGAAGTTCCCAGCACAGATTGTGTTCCGGGAAATGGTAGTAACCCCAACGATCAGGACAACGATGGCATACCTGACAGCCTCGATGAATACCCGACCGATCCAGACAGGGCATTTAACTCGTACTATCCTAATTCCAATGATTATGGTTCGTTTGCTTTCGAAGATCTTTGGCCGAATATGGGCGACTACGATTTTAACGACCTTGTAATAAATTTTCAGTATCAAACTGTTACAAATGCCGGAAATAGTATTGTTGACCTGATTGCAAAATTTAAAATTAAAGCTGCCGGTGCCTCTTTCAATAATGGATTTGGGTTTGCTTTCGATGCACTTCCTGCCACCGTGGCAAGTGTAACCGGAACACAAATCTTAGGTTCAATTGTGCAAATTGCAGCAAATGGTTTAGAAGATGGACATATTACACAATCGGTAGTTATTGTTTATGATAAGATAAACAACTATACAGGAACAGGAATGTTAAATACCGATCCTAATATTGCTATTCTCGATATTGCGCTAACAACAGTAACTATTAATTTTGGTACACCACAAGCCAGTATCGGGACAGAACCATACAACCCATTCATTTTTATTGATGAAACCCGTGGCCGCGAAGTTCACCTTGTTAACAACGAACCAACCGAATTGGTAGACCTATCGTATTTTGGAACAGCAGATGATGTGAGTAGTGTGGTCAACTCGATATTTTACAAAACCGTCGACAATTACCCATTTGCATTGGAAACCCCTGTGCCAATGGACTATCCAACCGAAAAAGACGATATTGTTACCGCTCATTTAAAATTTTCAAACTGGGCCGAATCATCGGGAAGCAACTATCAGGATTGGTACGAAAACTTAACAGGATATAGGAATAATGTAAAAATAATTAGTAACTAAATCAATTGGTAAAAATTGATTGATTATTAGAAAAGCCACACCGATTTTCAAGGGGTGGCTTTTTTATCTATTGCTCAATAGTTTACTGATTTTTTCTAATAAAGAATATTTTATTATTGGTTTTGTAAGATAATCATCGCAACCTGTTTTTAAGGCTCTCTCTTTGTCCTCGGCCATAGCTAATGCAGTAACAGCCAGTACCGGAATGTGCTTATGTTTCTTTTTAAGAATTTCGGTAGCCATAATGCCATCCATCTCGGGCATTTTAATATCCATTATCACTAAATCAATATTTGGGTTAGCATCAACCAATTCAATGGTTTCCTTGCCATTTTTTGCATGAAGAACATTTATTCCCATCGACATTAGAATTTGCTTGAATAACAAAAAGTTATGTTTCATGTCTTCGGCAACAATTATATTCAAGCCCGAAAAATTGAAATCTTCAAGAGGGTTATTAATAATTGAAGTAGACTTTTCTTTTTGAATGGCTTCTTTGTTGTACGGAATCGAAAAATAAAAAGTTGAACCTTTATTTGGTTCCGACTTAAGCCACATTTTTCCATTTAAAAGCTCAACAATGCCTTTGCATATTGATAATCCAAGCCCGGTGCCGGCATAATTTTCAGTTGTATTGTGGTTTGCTTGTTCGAATCGTTTAAAAATTTGTTCATGGTATTCTGGCTCAATTCCAATTCCTGTATCCTTAACATAGAAAATCAACTTATCCTTTTCGGTATCGAGATAACCAAAACATATAGTGCCGCTTTTTGTGAATTTTATTGCATTCTGAATTAAATTGTATAACAATTGCTTTATCCTAAACTCGTCGGAATAAACTATTTTAGGTTTATCAACAATATTGTCTAATCTAATCGACAAAGCTTTTTCTACAATTTGAGAATGCTTTTCGAAGTTCATTTCAGTTTCGTCAAGCAAAGTATGTAAATCGAATGTTTTTTGAGTTATTGTTAATTGATTGGATTCAATTTTTGCAATGTCGATAATGTCATCTATAAGCTGTAGTAGATGTTCTCCATTATTAGAAATTATCTTCAGGTATTTTTTAATAAATTCTTCAGAAAGGCCTCCTTCGATCAGTAAATCTGAAAATCCGATAATGCTGTTCATTGGTGTACGGATTTCGTGCGACATATTTGCCAGAAAAGCAGATTTTAAACGATCCGATTCTTCGGCTTTTTCTTTTGCTGCAAGTAAATCGTTTAACAGTTTTGTTCGCTCGGTAATATCCCTGAAAATTCCAAATACCCCGATAAATTTTTTCTCTTCATCAAAATATGGTGAAGCTGTGATAAGGATATTTTTCTTTGTACCATCAGCCCTAAGTATTTCTATTTCATAAGATGAGCTTAATCCCTTGCGCCTGGCTTCTGTATGCTTTTGAAATAAGTTAAATGTTTCGTTGTCGACAAAACGGTTTAAACTTTTTCCAACTAATTGCTTGATTGATATGCCAAAAATATTCGAAGCTGCAGGATTAGCAAATGTTATTTCTTCTTTTTCATTAACAATAACAACTCCTTCGCCTTGGTTCTCAATTAAGTTTCGGTATTTTTTTTCGCTTTCGATTAATTTTGCCTGATTTTCTTTTTCTTTTGTAACATCCCGGGCACTTCCTACGGTTCCAATAAATCTCCCGCTATCGTCGTAAAAAGGTGCTTTATGTACATCAAGAAAAAGGAACTTACCCTTTACATTGCCATATTCATCAAATCTTTGTGCTTTAAGTGATTTTAAAATTGCTTCATCGGTATCTCTGCATATTTCGCCAAAAGTGTGCCATTCGGGATTGTCGGGATGTGATTTACGTTCGCGTAGTGCGAAAAAAACATCGTTTTTTCCTTTTGGCTCATCAGTATCAACAGCATTTAACAAGTTTTTGCAAATTGCTTTGTTTGTAAATATATACTGGTTTTGGGTGTTTTTAGCCCAAATCATGTCTGGCATGTTGTCGCTAATCGATCGTAATAAGGTATACAGACTTTTATATTTTCGACGGTTTTCTTCAAGGGCAATTTCTACTTTTGTTTTTTCAGTAATATCTTCGAGAGTAAAAGTTAAAGCTTTTTTATCATTATTGACAAAAGAATAATTCAGTCTTACATTGAGCAAACGTCCATCCTTTGTAAAAAAATCTGTGTTTACATTTCCTTTCTTATTGTTAGAGTTTTCATAAATGAAATTTCCTATTTTTTGATATTCATCATCGTTTTGGAATAATATGCTTGTGTCTTTTCCAATTAATTCCTCGCGAATATATCCAAATATTTCACAAATTTTATCATTTACAAAAGTAAACTTCCGGTTATAGAGTGTCCCAATACCCAGTGGTACTGCCGATAGAATTGAATTTAACTGGCTCTCTCGTTCCAGGAGCTTCTTTTTTGCAAATTTGTGTTGCCTTCTGGTTTCGGCATCGCGGAGCTCACGTTTTACTGCCTCGCCCAAACGTGTGAGTTTGTCTTTCATTATATAATCGTGGGCACCTTTTCGCATTGCTTCAACGGCAATTTCTTCGCCAACAGTTCCCGAAATAATAAAAAAGGGTAAATCGGGGGCATGTTCCTGTGCAATTTCCA
>JAYENH010000906.1:0-1583 GCA_034721995.1 Bacteroidota bacterium | reverse complement strand
CCATCTCAAATTGAAGCTGCTTACGCACTCCTCAATAAAGGATTAGGGCTGTTAACTCAGGATCTTGCAATGATTTCATGAAAGTTAAAAAACGTAAATTTTTCTAACGTTTTTGATGGTAAAAGCCAATACCGTTCGGCATGATAATTGCGGAGCATTTTCATTTATAATGTGACAGGGTTAGAGCGATATTAACATCGAAAATTTTTAACATCGATTTTTTTAGTACCGTTAACCAATGAAGGCCTATTTTCCAATATTGTTGCAAGCTTTCTCCAAGCATTGATACCAAGCCTCTGACGTATATTCTACCTGTGTTGGTTTTGATGTTGCTATGTAAATCAATTTGTATATTGCCTGTATAGGTTATTTCACAGTTGGAAACCATTTGATGCTCATTGCTGATTTGTACACATTCTTGTTTGAAGGCCAATAACAAGAGATGAGCAATCATATACAAATAAAATTGGACCTGAATTCCGTTAAAATCATGTGACAGTAAATGTATACCTTTCAGTGTCCTTTTTATAAATCGGAAAAACAGTTCGATTTGCCAACGATATGCATACAGCATAATAACCTGATAGGTTGTCAAGTCAAATCTGTTTGTAATTAAGACGTATTTTTCCCCTAGCGCAATAAATTTTACAATACGGTAAGTATTATTATCTTTATCGTTGTTAAATGTCACTTTTATGTCAATAACTTTACCAATGAAATGCAAAAACTGCTCAGGGATATCGACAATAAGCTGTTCTTGCACAAGATACTGCATTTTATTTTTTCCACGAATAACGAAAAACGCGCCTTTATTGCATATGTTTTTAAATATTTTGAATGATATATAGCCGCGATCACAAACATAAGTGATTCCCTTTTCAAGGATATCTCTTAAAAATTTCTTTTCAGAATAATTTCCTTCTCTGACTAGAAATTGAACCGGGATCATTTTGCCAAGATCATAAGCTAAATGCATTTTAATTGCGTTAGCGGTACTTTTATAAGATGCCCACTTCATGGTGCTAATGGCTGGAAAAAGGGATCCATCGACAAGTAAAATCCGCCCAAGGCATTCAATTTCCGGTACACAGAGAAAATTGAGAGTTGTTAGCAATTGATAAAAAATAACTTTGAACAATTTTACATTATAACGAGAAAACGCATCCGAGTACATCGACTTAGAGGCGTTAACTAATCCCAGGATTTTTGCGTCGTCAGACGATTTTACCTCGGTGATTAAAAGGCTCACTGACTTGATTTGGTTAATGATTCCGAATAGAATGTTGACGGTAAGAGGTGCAAATGAGAGAGTAAATCTTTCTGAATCATCAGGAATACCATTCGCGGTTTCTTCGATGAGTGAAATGACCGGTGCCAATATTTTTCCGAAGACGTTTTTTCCATTGTGATACCTCCAAATTAGGGGTTTTCACCATGAAATACTATTTCTAGGCCCAAATGTCCCGTACTATTTTTAATGAATGTATTTTTTTAGTATTATTGCCGTTTTCGCCTACAAGCAAAAACTATGCCGAACGGTATTGGTTAATGATACAAGCCTATTTTGGGCATCGAAATGTCAA
>JAYENH010000905.1:0-1592 GCA_034721995.1 Bacteroidota bacterium | reverse complement strand
TGAGGATTGAGGATTGAGGATTGAGGATTGAGGATTGAGGATTGAGGATTGAGGATTGAGGATTGAATCTGGTCTAAAAACCTTAATTTCACATTTACAAAAATGTTTGTTTATGCTGTTTTAACATGTTAAAATTGTAAAAATTATTAGCTATGGATTTACAAATAAGGAAAATTAATTTTGTTCAGGAATTATTACGATTGAACAACGAACATATATAAAGAAAAATATAAAGAATACAGATACCTGCTTTCAGAAAATTATAAGATAATTTATTGTATAAATAAATCTTATGTAATGATAGCAACGGCATTTGACTGTAGGCAAGATTAAAAGAAGTTACAAAACATTTAGTTTATTATGTTTTATTGTGAAGAAACCAATCATCTATGAAAAATCTTTACCGGCTGCTATCTACTATGTTTTCCATTCCGGTTTTCGTAATGGTTTTTTTCATCATTTCAGGCATACATTCAATTTATGCAAACGATAACATTGTTGATCTGGAAAAAAGTGTTTCGGATATGCACAACGATACTGCAAAAGTGAATGTGCTGTTGACCCTGGGCGAGCACTATTGTAGTATTGAAAATGATAAAGCCCTGATGTACCTTCAGGAAGCATTTACAATATCTACATCTAAAAATTATACGATTGGCATTGGAAAAAGCCTTCTTTGGCAAGGCCGCGTGTACTATTACAAAGATGATTACCCGCTTGCGGTCAAATATCTCGACAAGGCCAAAAAAGTGCTGGAAACAACAGATGAACTTAACACACTTGCTTTTATCTATTTTGCAAAAGCTGAAATTTCACGCATCAGAGGCGATTTCATCCATGCTTTAGAGATGTACAGAGAAGCAATTAATCTCACCGAAAAAACAGGAAATACAAAATTCAGGGCATTATATTATAGTGGTATCGGAAGGGTGCTTCTCGACAGAAAAGATACGGAAAAAGCATTGGGCTATTTCATGGAAACCCTTAACATTCAAAAGACAATTGGCGACCAACAGGGAATGTCGAACACCCTGACCAGTATTGGCATTTCCTACGAAGAATTGGGAGAGCTTGACTCCTCTTTAACCTATCACAACCTGGCATTGAAAATTCGTACCGATCTGAAAATGTACCGGCTTATCGCATCTTCGGAATACCACAAAAGCGGGGTATTAATAAAAATGGGCAAGTATGTGCAAGCAGAAAAATCCTTGCAAATTGCACTTAAAAATTTTATCAAATTGGAGGAGAAAACCGGTATAATAATTACAAGCCTAAGATTAGCAGTTGCCAGAAACAGGCAGGAAAAACCCAATGCCATAGAAAGCGCAGAAAAAGCTTTGCTGATGGCCAAAAACATAAAGAATCCGAACCTAATTAGCCACGCTTACAAAATTTTGTCTGACATTTATTTTTTCAATAATAACTACAAAGAATCTTACATCTATCTCGAAAAACACAAGGCTCTTCAGGACAGTTTGTTCAGTACCGAAAAGGAAAGGATATTAGCCGAAATAGAAGAAAAATATCAGTCGGAACTAAAAGACAATAAAATCGCATTATTAAAAGAAAAAAGCCGTATCCAAGAAAAC
>JAYENH010000904.1:0-7299 GCA_034721995.1 Bacteroidota bacterium | reverse complement strand
ATGGGGAGAGTTTTATTGCCGATGCAATTAATTCTGTTCTTGCCCAAAAATATCACCCGCTCGAATTAATTGTTATCGACGATGGATCGACAGATAAAACCCAACAAGTGGCAAAAACATTTGGCGATAAAATTATTTACATTCGACAAGAAAACAAAGGCGTAGCTTCTGCGCGAAATAAAGGCATCAAATTAGTAAAAAGTAAATTCGTTGCTTTTATCGATGCTGATGATTTATGGACAAATAACAAGCTCGAACAACAATTAGATATTTTTGCAACAAAACCCGATTCGGAAATCGTAATCGGGTTTACCCAAAGAATACCGGTAACAATGAATGCGATAAGTGCCGAACAAGAACCAAACCCAAAAGTTTTGTTATTGTACAACCTGGGTTGCACCCTGATACGAAAATCAGTTTTCGATAAAATTGGAAATTTCGATGAAGACTTGTTGTTGAGCGAAGATACCGATTGGTTTTTCAGGGCAATGGAGGCAAATATCCCAATCGAGCTGCACCGCGATATTGTGCAATACTACAGATTTCATCAGAATAATATTACAAACGACAAAAAGCGCGACCATTTATATCAGATTAAAGCCTACAAAAAATCGTTAGACAGACGACGGAAATCGGGAGATGGTTCAGTGCCGGCATTTCCAAAACCCGGAAATCTTGATGAAATGATAAAGTACTGGAAATTGAAAGAAACGGAAAAAGAAATCAAAAACAAGAATAATGAATAAGGCAGTTATAAGTGTTATTATACCGGTTTTTAATGGGGGGCGGTTTTTATCGGAAGCCATTGACAGTGTGCTTGCCCAAAATTATGATGCACTCGAAATTATAATTATTGACGATGGATCAACAGACAATTCAAAAGAAGTTGCGCTGGGCTATGGCAACAAAATCAAATATCTATACCAGGAAAACGGTGGCCCTGCAAAAGCAAGGAATTTTGGCCTTTCGATAGCAACCGGCGATTTTATTACATTTATCGATGCCGATGATGTATGGGCTAAAGATAAGATATCGCGGCAGCTTGCTCTATTTGGAAAAAACGAGGAACTTGGCATCGTGATTGGATTGGCATGGAAAACCGGTTTTTCGGTTAAAGAGGAATTGGACAAACCCGGATTGACCCCAAAAGGTACTTTTCATTTGCTGCTGGGAAGCTCGTTAATTAAGAAATCGGTGTTCGACCGAATTGGCCTGCTCGATGAAGATTTGTTTTTGGGCGACGATACCGATTGGTTTAACCGTGCAAAGGAAAACAGGATCGCAATTGCAATACATCGAGATGTTGTACAGTATTACCGCATTCATGAAAACAATATCACAAATGACAAAAGAAGGTCAAATCATTATGTTTTCAAGGTGATTAAAAAAGCTAAAGACAGAAAAATGAGTCCTGATTTTAAGCCCTTGCCCGCTGCGCCAAAAATAAAGACGATGGACGATTTAATTAACTACTGGCATAGCGCAAACTAATAATAATAGTACAATGGAAAAAGCAAGAATTAGCGTAATCATCCCTGTATATAATGCCGAAAAATATTTATCTGAGGCTATCGAAAGTGTTATAGCTCAGAAAGTCGATAATATGGAAATTATTGTTGTCGATGATGGTTCAACAGATAATAGTGCAGCAATTGCAGAGAGTTTTTCCCCTCGGATAAAAATTATCAGGCAATCGAACAAGGGTGCCGGAGCAGCCCGTAACAAAGGGGTGGCATTGGCAAACGGCAACTTTCTTGCTTTTATTGATGCCGACGACTTATGGTCAAAGGATAAACTAAAAAAACAAATTGCTCTTTTTAAACAAAATCCATCACTCGACATAACTTTTGGGAATGTTGAGCAGTTTGTAAGCCCTGAACTTTCCGTTGAAAACAAAAACAGACTGAGGAATGAATTAAAAATTATGCCTGGCTACTCGGTCGGAGCAATGCTTATTCAGAAAGAAACTTTCCTTAGGGTTGGTTTTTTTAATGAAAAACTGGAGCTGGGAGAATTCATTGATTGGTTCAGCAGGGCTAAAGATATGGGCTTAAATTTTACAGTATCCGAAGATATTGTTTTAAAACGGCGCATCCATAATTCTAATATGGGAGTTTACAAACGCGACAAACTGAAAGATTACACAACTGTTTTAAGAGCAGCCCTGGCTCGAAAACGCATGAATAAACCCGGTGAATAAAATGGACAATCAAAAAACAAAATTTATCATATTTGGGCAAGGCCGTTCGGGAAGCAACCTGTTGGTTGACTTGCTTAACTCGCATCCTGATATTTATTGCGACCGAGAATTGTTAAATAAAAGAAGCATCTCCCTCAATAATATAGTACACCGATTATTAATCTCTGGATTTCCTTACCATTATATTAAACAGCACATAAATAATCATCCCGACAAATTTTATGGGTTTAAGCTTATGTATCATCAACTTAGGGGGCGTGAAAAATTAATACCACGGCTCTTTAACGGAAACTGGAAAATTATTCATATTCAACGAAACGATATATTGATGCAAACTTTTTCCGGTATTATTGCCCAAAAAGCTAATAAATATATACGGACTGAAAAAGATGCAGTGGACAAAAATATTTATTATATCGAACCTGAAAAAGTTCTTAACGGGTTAAAAATACGGACAAAAGCATTAGCTTATGAAAAAATGATTTTAAAAGGAACAGACTACATTGACATTGTTTATGAAGAAGATCTTGCCAACAGTAACAAATGGCCCGAAAGCATGGAACGTGTTTTCAAATACCTTGGTGTACAACCGGTAGAAGTTTCGGCCAACACATTTAAAACAGATAACAGGACTAACGAAGAGCGAATATCGAATTATCATGAAATTATGGAATATTTGAAAAATACTCAATTTGGAAATTTGGTTATATAATACAAATAAAGCCTATCAAGGATTATAATCCGAAAAACAATGCTACAAAAAAAGATAAACCGTTTTATAATTTTCGGACAAGGCCGTTCGGGAAGCACATTATTAAAGCAATTGCTCAATTCTCATCGCGACATTAATTGCGAGGGCGAACTGCTAAACGTAAAGGATAATTACGTTACAAATCCATTCCTAATAAAACTTGTCAATAAATTTCCATATATTTTTTTTAGTTTGCGCAGTTTGCTTTCAACCAGGCCTGTATATGGGTTTACATTATTGTTTTATCAAATATATCAGCCGATACACATTTTACAAAGACTTCAGGAAAATGGATGGAAAATAATTCACATCACACGTAAAAATGCCTTAGAGCAAAGCTTGTCGCAGCTTGTTGCAAAACAAACAAGTTTTTGGCACCGCCGCGAGGAGACGAAAGATCAACTTCCTTCGGTGTATATCAATCCATTGGAATTATCATCGTGGCTCGAAGGCTTGCTCGCAAATAAAAAACGTGAACAGAAAATATTTGATACTATCAAACATATTGAGGTAATTTACGAAAACAATTTATTGGATAATAGCCAATGGCCCGAAACTACAAGAAGATTATTTGAGTTTTTGGATGTCGAAAATTTGCCGGTCGATGCAAATCTCAGAAAAACATATAATAGGCCATATTCCGAAATAATTGAGAATTATGAAGAATTGATCGATGAAATAGAAAAAAGAAAACTCCTAACATCGCTTGATGAGTACATTTAGCAAAAAACAAAACATTTATGCAGAGTTCAGGTTTCGAATATAAATGTACTAAAAGTGTATTTGAAAATGCTAATACCCATATTAGAAACATGATTGGTACAATAAGGGATTTTCTCCAAATAAGGTCATATATTAAAAATCGTAATACTGAAAATAAATTCATCGGTGAAGAACACGAAAAACTTTACGATCTGACACACTCTTTTTTAAACGCAGATATTGTCATTATCGGCACCCAGCAAAGAATGATACCAAAACTTTTTTCATTTTACTGCAATAAAAATAACGGGCCTTTGGTTTTGGTACTTTACAAGCTCTCGGCATCAAAGTATAAACAACTCGGAATTCCACAAATTGACAGCAACTTCATTTTTGTTAACATCAACAATTATGATATTCCTGAAATTATATCACGAATAAAAGAATTCACTTTTGCCCGCCATAAAAGAAAGACTTAAAAATTATGGATTTTATCATTTAAAAAACAAAAACACAATGCAAAATATCGTTGAAAAAATAAAAGGCTTTATTGATTATTTCATGAGTAGAAAAGATAAAAACACTTATGGAGGGCCTTTTAATAATCAAAAGATCAGACAAGAGATTTTCAAAGATTTAATGACTACAATTAATTTTGTTGATATTTTCGAAACTGGCACATATAACGGAAATACCACTGAGTACATGCATAAAACATCATTGTTGCCTACAATTACTGTTGAAATTAATGCTCGTCGCTATGCTTTTGCCAAGGCCAGGCTCTTAAAATATCCGGGCATAAAAGTCTGTTTTGGCAACAGTAGTAAAATGCTAAGAAAAATCTGCTCAAATAAAAGAATTAAAAACAAACCGGTATTTATCTATCTTGATGCCCACAGAAATGGAAAACTTCCGCTATTGGAAGAAATACAAATAATATTTGAAAATTTAGAAAAAGCAGTAATCATGATTGATGATTTTAAGGTCCCTGGTTTTCCTGGTTATATTTATGATACATACAAATCGGGCGAAAGCCTTGAGTTGAAATATTTTAGTGAATTAACTCTTGAAGGGATTAAATACTATTTTCCATCAACCGACCCAAAATTTGAAACCGGAAAAAAAAGAGGTTCTGTGGTAATCGCAAATAATCCATTCCTAATCGAAAAGCTTAGTTCAATAAAAAAGTTGCAGCTGTATGACCTAAATAATTGAGAGCGGTCTTATAATGTTTGAAATGTTGAAACATAATTAGACCTGTATATTCAGGTTAAAACCTTTGTTATTTGTTTGGTTATTTGGTCTATGTCAAAGTTGTCAATATCTACATATATATTTCTTGGATTGTTGCCGGGCATACCAAATCTTTTCAAATGTGGTTTGTTGACCTTATATAAAATCACTAAAATTGGCATATTGTTTTCATTAAAAAAAAGTGACAAGAATTTCGGAATCATCCAATTTTGAGTACCCACTATCACCACATCGGCCAGAAAAACCGAATCGATCATATCATAAAGTTTTTCGATTTCTTCCCCTATAATCAACTTACAATTTTCGATACTACTAAAGTTGCCAAAAGCTTTTTGAGTATAGCTTATTTGATGTTGTTTCAATAAATCGATTTGCTTATTGCTGAAATTAAGTTTTTCCTTATAAGCATAAATTGCATGAAAAGCTCGCTCGAATCCATCAGAGAAAATTTTTGTAGACAGTTTGTCAATGCCAATATTTTCGAAAAAGGGCGAACAAAATCTATAAATATCGTTAATAAGCATCCTGTTTTCAGTTTTTATTTCTTCGGATGTATTAAACTCAGTAAATGCCATTTCCTCACTTTCCAATACGGGAATATAAGTATTCCATGGAGTTTCAATCACCGATGTATCCCCTTGTCTTATATGGACTAAAACTTTAATCTTGTTCTTGTTAAAAGTGTATTTTAGTGGCTCAATCTTTCTTTTTAGTCTATAAGCATTTCCAAAATCCAGTGCTGAAGTTTCTGTCAAACATTCACTATTGATGATCTTTCTAAAAATCCGGCCTGTATTGAATTTGAATGTAATAATGATTATACATCTCAAATAATCAAATTCATCAACTTTTTCTCTCACATGCTTAATTAGCTGATCGAAGTTTTTAATTTCCTCATCATCGTGTAACCTATCGTTCAATTCAATAATGATTTCAGCTTTTTGTCCGCTCGGTATTTTTTCCGAAATACTTTTCAGATAATCCTTCACACCTAAAAAGTCATAAATATCGGGTTGTTTTCTTATTTTGAAGATAATCCTTTCATTAATTGCTCTTCGGATACTGGGAATAAGACCATGTTTGGGAATAAGTTTTGAATGAGATGGAAGTGAAGAACTTCGCTGGGTTGTGAATGCCTTGTGATGATATTTGTACCCTAGGTATGTACCCAATCGATAAACTGATTGGAATTGCCAAAGTTGGTCGGTTAACCCGGAATACGAAGGTTTAAATGTAAAGTATACTTTGTTTTTTTTTGTTTTTTCCGTGTTCATTATTCTTCAAGCTTTCTTGTAACCGTACGGAGCATTTTTCTAATGTCATTTATTTCATGTTAATCACACCTATAATTGTTTTTTTCAATACCATATACCTATTTTTTATTTTTAACCATAGCCCTTGACTTTGCTTACTATTCGGCATATATAGCAAAGCACTGACTGCCATTTTAAAAAGCAAAAGTACTGATTTTCTGTGCTTATGAATATTTATTGCTGCATAGTCAAAATCAACAACAATTTCAGGAAATGAACCATTCTCTCTAACAGGAACCCTTAGGTGAGGGGCTTCGAATATTCTTGTAAACCTAACATTATTTAAATGATTTAATATTACGGTCTGCTTAAATTTGGTTGAAATGGAATGATAATTCTCTTCAATTATAAGCTCACCATCCCAAGTCAAAGATGATTGAAGAACTTTTTCTTTTACTTCTTTTTGTTTGCTTTTTATTTTAAGGACAAAACCATAAACCAGTTTGGACAATTCGTATTCATTCGAAAAAAGATAACCAACCATCCGGTGTTTAAAACCTAACACCGAGAAATCCAGTTCAGGATATTTGCAGCATACGGTAAATCCGGCAGAAACAATCCGAGTTTCTTCTCTTATCCATGGTTTTGTGTAACCTAATGGTGCATTTTCAGAATGGAAAAAATCCCACTGAACCACTTCCTTGCAACCAAAAAACAATAATGGGGGACATTGCTCCTTTTCCCTTAGCATATTTATGTGATTCCTAATGTAATCCGTAAAGCCTTTGAACAAACCATCATCGCTATCTAATCTGGTTGTAGCAATGTAATCAGCCTTGGGATTGATATAGGATTTCAACCAATTGAGATTATTTTGATCAATTTCCGGAGAAAAATTATGTAGGTAGATGTTTCCCATTTCGAAAATCAAACTCTGAAGCTCCAAGCGAAATTTTTCAGATATTTCCGGGTCAACAACAATAATCCAGATAAAATCTTTGGAAACCTGAGATTTCATGCTAGGAAGGGTTATCATCTCAAACAATCTAATCCTGTGTTCTAAAACTTTAGAATTCAATGGGTCTATGCCTCTGTTTTTAGAAAACCCTGGCCTACGATAGCTAAATGGAGTAATAACA
>JAYENH010000903.1:0-1596 GCA_034721995.1 Bacteroidota bacterium | reverse complement strand
TGTAAATGTCGAAGAATAGTTTTGGCCATCTTGAACCTCCTGGTTATTTGACACCCCTGATACAGAATTTCCTGTAGGTGTTTCCTGGCCTTCGGCAAATACTTTGGCATAATAAACCCTCTGATCTCCAACCCTGAAAATTACCTGGCCATTTTGATCTGTTGTTCCTGCATTATCTAAATAAATGTCGGTGGTTGTTGAACTTTTGGCAGCAATAACAACATGAGCACCATCAATCGGTTTAGCATATTCATCCCTCACGTTAATTGTAAGAGTTCCTGTGCCGTTTGAAAATTGCTCAATAATTGGGTATGTAAAGCCATCGCTTCGCATAAAATTAAGCGATGCCCAACGGCCTCCATTACCATCGTGGTTAATATATGAGTTTACAAAACCCGTAATTGTTGTTTCCCAAACTTTCCAATTATCAATATTATAATCAGTATTACTGGCTTGGGTCAAAGGGTCGTAAAAGCAATTAAATACATGATCCGAAGACAATCCCTCGATTCCGGTCACGGGTATAAGAGCTGTTCTTCCGAGGGCAACTGTTAAATCTTCGTATTCGCCACATCGTCCTATTCCCCATTTTAAAATCCGTACCGGCTGATGTGGCCTTTCAACAGCCCCAACCGACCAAAACCTTCCACAACTCCAGGCATAACGATTTATCAAAGCAAGAGCATTTTGGGGATAATACGACTCCATCATATATGGGCTTGCTACCCCTAAAGGAATGCTATCCCAATATATTTCAATGTTTTGCAAGGAATCGAGAATAGTCTGTGCCAATGTTTCAAATTCTGTCGAATCAACACCATTGTCATCAGCAGTTATCAAAGCATTTGCATTTACGCTTGAGGTATAAGAACCAAAATCTCCATTTGGTATGTCAGTATCGTTGTGTTCAAACATATACGTCCTCCAAAAAACACCATTTTGTGGATTTGTCAGCCCAATGGTAGCACTTGATTCATGTTGGTCAGGTTTTACAAAAGCGGGTATTTCACTGTTGATTTGAGGATGGACTACGTACCAATAGTATGTTTCTTTTGGAATTTCGATGTTTACAGTATCGTTTGCACCATTTACAATTTTATACGAGGCTGTTGTATAATAATCTTCATCAGCCGATGTTCCGTAATCAACTATCTCAACATAATTAAATAATGAATCGTATTTGTAAATATACTCTGCATTAATATCTAACATCTCGGTATAAGCATAAGTTGATGATAAATATTCAGGAGAAAGTGCTGATATGGCAAATGCAATTTCGTCGACATAAGGGTCCTGGGCATTTATTATTGCATTTGCCCACTTATCTTGAATTCCGGATGAAAGCTGGGTCAATACAACCCGTAAATCGTTTTGTAACCATTCAGGCGATTTGTCTATTGCCTGTATCGAAGTTGAGGTAAGGTTTTGATAAGTTGGGAAAATATACTGTTCCAATCCCGAATTTGAATTGTTATATTTAAAAATCAATGCCTCTCCCGGAGGGATTAATATTGAGAAATCAGTTCCTGTTCTTTGATGGCTGGCATTAACATCGGGTTTTGTAGATGATAAACTTGTTACAACATTAGGGCTGTT
>JAYENH010000902.1:0-1599 GCA_034721995.1 Bacteroidota bacterium | reverse complement strand
CGAAAAACCTGGTAGGAAGGAAAACACAAAGACAAATGCTATTATAATTTTCTTTATCTTAAACATACTTTTACAAAAATTCAATTGTTTTTCATAGAAACAAATTGCCCTGATTTAATCTTTATTCTATCATTTTCCCACAAAAACCCGAAAACCCACGTACGGGCTTGGTTTGCTGTCCCATTTTCCGTAGGCTCAAAACTCTTATTCTTACATTTGATATTCAGGTTATTAGATGTTTATGCCCGTAAATTTACTTTTGCCTTTCGCCTTTATACTTAATTTGTTCCATGAACAGTTTGGTTTGCCCAGGCAGGGAATTCATTTACATCAATATCGAAAACGATACTTCCCCAATAGTACATTATTATTGTGGCAAGTACTACGGAAATAACATTCAGGATAAAACCTGTTTTTACCATGTCCATTATCCGAAGATGCCCCGTTCCAAACACAATGGCATTTGGCGGTGTGGCCACAGGCAACATAAATGCCAACGAGGCGGCTAAGGTAGCAGGTATCATCAATAGCAAGGGGTTTATTTTTATACTTACTGATAATCCTGCAAGTACAGGCAGGATCATTTCTGTTGTGGCTGTGTTCGATGTAAGTTCAGTTAAAATCGACATGCTTCCCACTATTCCCAAAGTCAGAACTTGCGGCGAAACTGTTGCAAATGCAGCTAACTGTTCGCCAAACCACAGCGATAAGCCCGACTCAACAAATGCTTTGGCTAAGGCAAACCCTCCTCCAAAAAGCAAAACGATATGCCAGGGAATTTTGGCTGCTGTATCCCAATCCATTAATCGTTCGTTTTTAACCGATTTCGATGGAATGATAAAAAGAATGGAAGCTATCGCAATTGCCACAGTGCCATCGTTAATATAGGAGGGGGTGTTAAACAAACCTGCCCATCCGGGAATCCTGAAATCATTAAATCCGAAGCCCGATCTGAATATCCAAAGAAAAGCCAACAATACAAATAAAGTAAGGATGATTTTTTCTTCGAGGCTCATTTTGCCTAATTTCCTGTATTCATCTTTTATTGTAGAACGATTAAATGTTTCCCATGCTTTTTTTGGTTTGTAAACGAAATATAGCAATAGCCATGTAATGATAAAAACCAGAATCGAAACAGGCAGGGCAAAAATAAGCCAGGACGAAAAAGATATTTCAGGTGCAGCCGGAAAAATAATGTTGATTATCCTTGCAAAAGAAAGGTTAGGAGGGGTGCCGACTAAAGTGGCAATCCCGCCAACTGAGGCCGAATATGCAATTCCCAATAACAAGCCGATTGAATATTTCGACACCTCTTTTTTCTGAAGGCTTTCTTCTAATTTTAGGATTACCGAAAGGGCAATTGGTACCATCATCATGGCAGTAGCTGTGTTCGACATCCACATAGAAAGAAAAGCTGTGGCCAGCATAAAACCAAAAAGTATCCTTCCCGGACTTATACCAATAGCTAAAAGAATTGCCAGTGCTATTCGTTTGTGCAGGTTCCAGCGTTGCATTGCCAGGGCCATTAAAAATCCTCCTATAAAAAGAAAATGTTTGTTCAATCTCTTGCGTTCTTGTTGTATCTTGCTCAACTGCAAT
>JAYENH010000901.1:0-1599 GCA_034721995.1 Bacteroidota bacterium | reverse complement strand
CCTCAAACTGCAAACAACTACTTGCGATATTACTTGCCAGACTTTTTAAGCAAAATTACAAGTTGAAGGGCAAGTAAATATATAAGTGGTTGATATTACAACATAGTTAACCGGACAGTAGTGAAATTTTATAATATTATCAAATCGTTTTCGGGACTATCTAAATCAAATGAAAAACTGGCAAATTTTTATATTCGTATCATTTTTTATTATTACCGGTTGTGCTTCGTCCAAGTTACAATTCGCGGGTGTAAAGTCAGGTATCGAAAAAGTTGAAGTTGGTATGCTTAAAAGCTCTGTACAAATTCTTGTGGGTGAGCCTGATAAGATAATCCAACATAAAGATTACACTGTTTTTTATTATGAAAATAATTTTACATCAAATTGTGAGAAGGATTTGAACTCCTGCATGCCAATCGTTTTTGTAAATGACCGTGTTGTTGTAATCGGGCATCAATGGATGCAAACATGGGAAAAACAGCTTGTTGATTCAAAAAACAAGCAAAAAGATGATAGTCTAAAACAAAATGGAAAGCATACTCAATCAGCAACCGTACAGCCTAAAAAAGAAAGCGAAAAAGAGGATATCAAAGCTGAGATTGAAAGATTAGAAAAAATAGTTCGTCCCATCCCAATCTCTAATACTTTCGATAATTTAAGGATATATCGTTATCTATTGAAACTCGATCCCGATAATCAGAAATATAAACATAAGGTTGCATTTTATGAGCAACGGTTTGCATTGGAAAAAACAAACCGATTGGAAAACATAAAAAAACAAAAAAAACTACGGAAAATGCAAAATGAGCAGTTGAACGAATTTAAAGGAAACAAAAATGTCCAAATGAAGTTATTAATTCTTGGAGACTTAAAATTTTATGTATGGATAAAGAATATTGGAACGGCAACACTGCTCATTGATCCTAAAGATTTTTTCCTTGTTTGCAAAAACAATCGTCGTTATCCGGTTTACAGAAGTAAAGGATTTAATTTAGACCTTAAGCCCCAAGAGATTACGGAAGGCGAAATAGCATTTGCCGTATATTGTGCCCCTAAAGAACTTATTTACACCAGCCCAAAAGCAGGCAAGATATCCCAAATATTTCCGTGCCCTGAAATTTCTACAGACGATGCCGGGATAGAGGACTTGGAAAAAAAATAAATATGGCATATGTAAAAATCGATATACTTACAAGACCTCTTGGCTTTACCTCGTCACGGCGATTTCTCGCAAATACTTTGGAATCCAGTTCAAAGCTCATTATGGAAATCCCCCTTTAAATCTTCCTGCAAGGGGAGGGTGAATGACAGGGGAGGTCAGGTACGGAAAAGGTGAGGCTTACGATCTTGGAGGAAGGGCATGGCGGATCGGACCTCCGCCACCTTGGCCGGATCAATATCGGCTATTACGAGGTTCTCTTTATCACCAGCATGGGCAAGAATCTCGCCCGCCGGATCAATGATGGCCGAGCCGCCCGTAAAGATATTACCCCCGCCTTCTCCAACCCGGTTTACCCCCACAACAAAGCACTGGCTTTCAACGGCACGGGCCTGCAAAAGAATATCCCAGTGGGCCTGGCGCACTGTGGGCCAGGAAGC
>JAYENH010000900.1:0-1600 GCA_034721995.1 Bacteroidota bacterium | reverse complement strand
TCTTAAATACGGCAGCAAGATCTTTTTGGCGTAAAACATTTCTGTCAATTTCACCAAAGATTTCATCCGGCTCATAATAAGCGGCCTTATAAACCTGCTGGCCGTATGGGAGGAGACAGCATCCTGCTCATTTTTTCCGTGAACATCGTTATTTTCTCGCTAACAGCGTAAGAAAAATCCTGCTGCTTTTTTCCACCCAATCTGGTCGCCAACTTATCAATATTAATATCGATATTTGGAGAAACGAAAATTAATGGCATTTTTCTAATTCCTAAAAAATGTTTATCTGCATCTCCATTATAATTAACTGAAAAAACTAAGAAAAAAATAATTCATAAAATTAAATCAACTTGGACGAAACAGTTGGACGAAACAGATAACCAGATATATTTATATGGTTACCCAATTAGTGTTTATAAATGCCCCCCCAACTTTCGAAGGGGGCCTCCTCTTTATAAAGAAGGGTTGAGGGGGCATTTATAAATATTATATTGTACTCAATGTAAAAGTCAAGCCAATAATAATAATAAAATATTATATTTTTATATATTTATTTTAAAAACAATATATTATAATTAATTTAGCTATTTTGTGTACATTTAATTTAAATTGTGTTACAAATACATTTATATTTTGAATAGAATATAAATTTGCGATAATTATTCATGTTCTTTTGTAAAAAAGAGAACGGTGAAAAATCATTAGGCTTACAAACTAAAAACCAGTTAAAGGAAATACGAAATGGAAGAATGGATGACGCAACTTGAGACAAGTGTAAACACGCTTAAAAAACTTAAGAAATATATTCATGTCTCTGCTGGGGAAAAAGAAGGGATTGAAGAAGCTGCGAAGAGAGATGTCAGATGGGGCACAACACCGTATTTTGCCGCCCTCATGGACCAGGAAGATCCGAATTGCCCGATTCGCCGTCAAGTAATTCCTTCTGTACTGGAAAACGAAAACCGATATGGAGTGGAAAATTATCTGGAATGGAAGGAAAACCGTTTGACCGACGAAGATCGCCCGGACTGTATCGCCCGGCAATACCATGACCGCATCGCCTTTCTGGTAACGGATGTTTGCGCGATGTATTGCCGTCATTGCTTCCGCAAAGAATTAGTGGTGATTCGTGGTTTAAGGTTCCGCTTTGACATTGAGGAAGGATTACAATGGATTCGCAAGCATCACGAAATCCGGGATGTATTGATCACAGGGGGCGACCCGTTTGTACTTTCAGATAGCAAGATCGAATACCTTATTGCCAAACTGCGTGAAATCCCCCATGTCGAAATGATCCGTTTCGGCACGCGAACCCCCATCGTGCTTCCACAACGAATAACACCGGGCTTGAAGAAAGTGCTGTCCGGAAACCATCGCGTTCCCATATGGATCAACACCCAATGCAATCACCCGAAAGAAATTACCGAGCAAACATCTAATGCGGTATATGATCTTCTTTCTTGTGGTATAAGTATCGGCAATCAGGCTGTTTTGCTTAAGGGGATTAACGATGACATTGATACTTTTAAGGAGTTGCATCAGAAACTGTTAACGATTCGTATCCGGCCTTATTACCTTTTTTATTGCGAACCGGCACCAG
>JAYENH010000899.1:0-1600 GCA_034721995.1 Bacteroidota bacterium | reverse complement strand
GCTGATGCCTCAATTGCCATTCCCGATATTACCATCAGGATGACTGAGAAACGCTTTAAGTTTTTCATATTCATTTCATTTTGTAGTTAATGACTCAACTTCATTTATCAACTTGAAAAATTGTTTTTTTACGAATTGGAGTTGTATAATTGCAAAAACCTTCAAAAGATTCCAGCAAATATCCCACATACATCAATTCATATTTCCTAACTTCTAAAAGTATTCGCAAAGTTCCATCGGGCAAAAATTCTTCATCGTTTTTTTCAGGATCATCATAAGTATCAAAAAGGTTCTCGACATTGTAGAACATTACCCTTACCTTGCCACGGTCTTGTGAGCCATTTGTTTGTTTGGGCGATGAGCAAGCATTTATAAGAAGGAATATTGCAAGTATTCCCAATAATGCCGGAATTGTCTGTTTGTTTTTCATATTTTAGATATTAATCATTAATAAAGTGTTAGTATTTAAAATTTCAATTCGGTCTCAGCTCTGTATGCTTGTTGTTTCTTATTCGGCAATCAGAAGAAATTCTATTGCTCTTCAGGTACATTTTACCATCGGCATATTCGTTTCGCTTATACATCACTAAGTCTCATAATTTTTCCGTCGTATTTTTTCGCCTTCCCGTTCTTTCGCAATCACTACCTTATCCTGTCGTACGACTTAACCAAAGCCTCGTCTATCCTGATACGGTAAAAAGAGATATAAGCCAGTACTAATGCAAGTATAGGCGAAATGTTAATAAAGCCATAAATAACATCGGCATCCAATTCTGATTTTATCAACCAGCTATAAAAATAAATCAAGCCAAACAGACTAATAATTAACACCATATTAAAAATTATCAACCTGGCTTGCAAATTGCGTTTTTTGTACAGAAAAATACTGATAAAAAAGATCAACCCTATAATCCCCGTCAATATTCCAACAGGTAATGGGTCTATTGTGAGCTGTCCGTCTGCATCGCTATAGTTCGAAATCGAAAATAGACTTTGCTCATACACCTGTTCACTGCTTGTAATATATTCTGCAATTGGCATAAAAAACATGCCTCCTATTAACAGGAAACACAGAAAAAGGTAAACCGTTTGGATTCGTTGTATCATATTTAAAAATTTTTAGCAAAAGTAGAAAATTTAGGCGTTTTTCATTTACCACTAAAAGTAGTTTACACTTTTTTTCTGTGTAATTCGGTATTATTTCTCTGACAACTCTGTGGTTAAGTTTCATGTTTCTGTTAACCACAGAGTTGCACAGAGTTTTTCACAACTTGTCCCGCTTTTCGTGGGGGAGTATCACAGAGAGGAAAACCCAACTTTCGGATAAGATTTAGCCAAATTTTCATCAATACAATATCGAAACCCATGCCTGGATGTGGGCCATGAACCGTGGCGAAGCTTCAGACGAATGGCTAAGTGCAAATGCTTTGGGGCAATCGCTGGCCGACGAAAAAGCTTATGTTGATTATTACAAATTTATGTGCCCTGCCTTCCTGATAAAATCTTCACCCATTTTGCCGGGTGCAACAATAAAGTCTAAATCTTTTCTATTGATTAAAGCAAGTGTTTCTTCAATTCTTTGCGGAGTAGTTGGTTTCGC
>JAYENH010000898.1:0-1600 GCA_034721995.1 Bacteroidota bacterium | reverse complement strand
GTAAACTGTACTGTCGTTCCGGTAGCAACTAAACACAATTTCGGGCAGCCCGTCGTTGTCGATATCAGCCATTGCCGAATTTCCAAAAGAGGAATCGTTCACGTCGTACCACCATTTTATCTGGGGCGTTTGGGAATTAAGCAATAGGCAGGAAACAATAAAAATCAGGAATAATAAGGATATATGTTTCATAATATTGATATTGAAAATTTATATAAAGATACATAAAATCACATTAACAGAAAGTTAACTGCGAGTAAAAAAAAATTATTCCGCCTTGAGTTAAACGAAAATCTTACTTTTTAACCTGGCTCATGAAAAATCCCTTTGCTTTGCAAAATTTTATGCGGTAATGTTTTCGTAGAAATTTTGGCCGATTACTTTTCGGGGCAGGTTCAATTTTCTTCTTCTTTTTCAGGAGTCTTTTTATAAAAAAGCAAAGCACCAAACAAAACGCCGTACAAAGTGCTGTTTACCGGATTCGAGGTAATGGCACATGTTCCCGATGCGCATCCTAGGTAATAATAGTAAGCGTAACCTGCAATTGCACCAACAACAATCCCAATCAGCAAGCGGAGGTTAAAAAACGATTTTATGTTTTGAATAAGTTTTTCCATTTGTTTAAAATTTCAGCCTGCAAAGAAAATAAATCTTTTAGTTTCTGATTTTAAAAAATCAATATCTGCCATAAACAATTATCGGCGGCGGAATGTGGGTTTGAATTGGCACATTCCGTCGCCGATAATCAATTGTCAAACAGAACATCCATCTTTATATCGTGATGCACAAACCCCAGGCTATTAAGATTTTGTTTTATTCCAAAGGTAGAAATAAAAGTGAGAAAAACCTGCTTTTTGGTTTTAGATATAGTTTTGAATTGTGCAATCCGCTCCCTGAGATTTTCGGCATAAGATTTTTCAATCGTAAATTCCGATTCATGAAATTTCATTTCACATAAATTTATCGAATTATCATGGCGGTCGATTAACAGATCGATTTGAAAACCCTTTGAATTTTCATCGCCCCTAAAAACAAAACTGGATTCTTCCGTAAGTATTCCAGATATCCCAAGAGCCTTTTTAATCAATTTATTATGTTTAACACAAAGGCTTTCAAAGGCATATCCACTCCAGCTTTTCCAGGTTTGCGTATTGCTGATTTTCGTCCACGATTGTTTTTTTTTGTTTTCAATAAATTTTAAATAGAAAAGTGAGTATTCGTCTGTCAGCCTGAAAAGCTTGTCTTTTTTTGATTTTCCAAAAGGTAAATATGAAGTTATAAACCCCGAATGTTCAAGTTCGGAGAGATAATTAGAAGTACGGCCACCTTCGGGAAATTTTCCCGTTTCGATTATTTCTTTTCTGTTTAGGCCTTTCCACTTTGTGGCCAGCACACGGATAATGCCAATGTGATTAGAAGCATTTTCGAAAAGTGCCGGATAAAGTTTTGAAAATTCATCTCTCAAAAAGCCGCTTTTGCTAAAACAAATCTCATCAATATTTTGTGCTGCACTCAATCCGGGCATTACTTGCTTTAAATACTGCGGGATACCACCCATAGCCATGTAAAGTTGCAAAATTTGATAATGATTAATTGATAT
>JAYENH010000897.1:0-1606 GCA_034721995.1 Bacteroidota bacterium | reverse complement strand
CATATTTGAGCATGAACTCTTTACCATTGCTGGTTTTTAAAATAGCACCAAATCCCCGCATGGCTTCGGTAATCAGAAATGAAGGTTTTTCTTTTGGATTATAAAGTGCAGTTGGATGAAACTGGACAAATTCCAGGTTTTCGATAATACCTTTTGCACGGTACACCATTGCTAACCCATCGCCTGTTGCAATGGGTGGATTAGTGGTGGTTTGGTAAATATTTCCAGCCCCACCTGTTGCAATAAAAGTTATTTTAGCAAGAATTGTTTTTATTTCGTTAGATTTGATATTCAAAGCATAAATCCCAAAACAACTAATGGTATCTTGTCCGCGTTGAATGGTTTCGCCAAGCTGGTGTGGAGTGATAAGATCGATGCCAAAATATTTCTCTAATATTGTAATGTTTTTGTGTTCACGGACTTTTTTTCCGAGTGCCATCTGGATTTCATAACCTGTATTATCCTTATGGTGAAGTACACGATGCTCGGAGTGTCCGCCCTCTTTTGCAAGATCGAACATCCCATTGGGTTTTTTGTCGAATGATGTACCCCAGTTTACCAGTTCGTTTATCTGGTTTGGCCCCTGTGTAACAACCAAGCGGACAATTTCTTCGTTGCAAAGCCCACTACCGGTTTCTAAGGTGTCGGCAACATGTTTTTCGTAAGAGTCGGGCGAATAAGTTACGGCAGCAATACCTCCCTGGGCGTAGCGCGTGTTAGTTTCGTCGAGCGAGGTTTTACTAATAATACATACCGTGCCATGAGCGGCAACCTTTAGTGCAAAACTTAAACCTGCAATGCCTGAACCTACTATAAGAAAATCGAACCTCCTGTTCATGTTATCTTTGATTTTCGGTGAAATATTCTGCAAATGTAGATTTTTCAATTAACATGCACTGGCTAATTATGAATAGTTTAACATAGATTGAGGATTAACATATCAGGGTAAAGGATTCATCACATATTTTAATACTCGTTTACAAGACTATATTTATGATTGATTTTATCAGGATTATTGTTGTTTTGTATTAATAATTTGCAGACATTAAGATTGTACATTCAAAACAAAAACAAAACATGTTCAAAGCTAAAATAATTGAGAAACAGGAATATTATAAAATCAGAAGGAAAGTTACCTTGGCTGGCTTTCTTGCAATTTTTGTTGTAGGTTTTCTACATAATATGTTTCTGTTTCACTTAGGCTTTTTAGTTATCTACCTTGCCCTGGCAGTATCAATAGTTGTGTACCTGATAAAACTGCGAAAGGAATTAATTTCCGTTAGTCCTGTCAATCATATCGAAATCGACAACAATAAAATCCGTATTGTTGGCAAAAAAGGGAGTGTTAAAAATGAAATCCAAATTTCTGAGGTGCAAGAAATTAAGCTAAAGAGTTCGTTAAGCATCCAGGACGAAAACCTTAATTCGCTGTTTGCCGAAATGAAAGGTAAAGCTTTCAAAAACCAGATTTCTATAAAAACTGAGCATGGAATTGAAAAATTTGATTTTATCCTCGACTCACATTATATGATCGAACAATTGAAAAAAGTGATTAAATCATGGAAGGAACAAGGGATTGATGTAACAACTTAATACTAAATTTGTG
>JAYENH010000896.1:0-7357 GCA_034721995.1 Bacteroidota bacterium | reverse complement strand
GTCCTGTACATATTGATGGTAATCTTGAAGACCTTGTAAATGAGGTATCACGTTCGAGCAGGAATGTTTTCCCTGTTATCGATGATGAAAATGTATTTCATGGACTGGTTATCATGGACGATATCAGGCATATTATGTTTAAACCCGACATGTATAAAACTACTTTTATCAATAATCTTATGTTTATGCCATCGGCTTGGGTCGACCGGGGCGACACAATGGAAGATGTAGCCGGGAAGTTCCAGGAAAGCGGAAAGTATGTGCTTCCTGTTCTCGAAGATGGTAAATACATAGGCTTTGTTTCGCGTGCCGATGTTTTTTCTAAATATCGCAGAATGCTCAAGCATTTTAGCGATGATTAATTGGAGAGGGAAGGGTTTAAAGGTTCAGTTGAATTGTTAAATTGCTAAATTGTTGAAGAAAATAAACTGGAGACTGAAGACAAAAGACTGTATTTTGTGATTTCGGGATTTTAAAATATTTTAGCAGACATTAAAATTTCAATCTTGATGCACAAAATATTTTCATATATCTTATCACCGATAGTATGGTTAGCTATCATGGCAGTCATTGTCATATTGCATCCATTTCAGGTTCTTGCTCTGAAATTATTCGGATACCATGCCCACAAAAGGGTTGTTGATCTTATAGGGGCATTAGTTCTTATGCCATTAAGGTTGATTGGTACAAATTACAAATTCATCAGAAATGTTGCTATTCCTGATAACAGGCCTATTATTGTTATTTCAAACCATCAAAGCACATTCGACATATCGGCAAGTATGGTAGCTTTCAGAAAACACCATCCAAAATTTATTGCCAAAGAATCGTTGGGGAAAAATATCCCAAGTATATCCTATAATTTACGACATGGCGGCTCGGTTTTAATTGACAGGGACAAACAAGGCCAGTCGGTTCGTGAAATAATTAAATTAGGCCGGTATATCGAAAAATATAAACGCACAGCAATAATTTACCCCGAAGGTACGCGTAGCACAACAGGCCGGTTAAGGGAATTTAAAGCAGCCGGTATCAAAACCCTTTTACGATCTGCACCATCGGCCATTATTATTCCATTCGCAATTGATGGAAACTACAAAATACATAAATATGGGAATTTCCCATTTGCCATCGGCCAGCGAATCAGGTACACAGTATTAGAACCAATTGAACCGAATGGCCTAAGCCCCGAAGAAATTGTTGCAAAAGCAGAACAGGAAATCAGGAAAACACTTTTGGGGGATTTAAATTCAGAACTCGCGACTTTATAATTTTAGCCACAAAATAACCGCAAATAAAGAATCAAATTTTTCCGCCGTATTTAGTTGAATTTATCTTTGGATTCCTTTAATTATTGAATTCGGGATTTTTCAAATTTCCAAAAATATCAAATCGCAAATGAAATATCATTCGCAATATTTTTATTATAAATCACGAGTTCTGGTTCCAATCCCGAAAGCTTTCGGAAGCCCACCTTATCATATTGCCGCACGTTGGACATAAATGAAAAAATAATTACATATATTTTTAATACGGACTATTTTAGTATCTTTGCACGTATAAACAAAGTATCATGGACACAAAACTAACTTTGAAACTGGACAAATTTGTGATTGAACAAGCAAAGGAATACGCTTCTTCACAGAAAAGGAGTTTATCCAGAATAATAGAATCTTATCTGAAATCATTGATTAATCGCGATAAAAATGACGATGAATCGGATCTTGAAATTTCACCTTTCGTAAAAAGCATGTCGACTGGGGTTAATATCCCTTCAGACTTTGATTATAAATCTGAGATATTTAATCACTTAATTGAAAAACATAAATAGACATGAGATTATTTTGGGATACTAATGTCATGCTTGACTTTTTGGGCGAACGTGAGCCTTTTTACATATCTGCTGCAAAAATTGCAACATTAGCAGACAAAAGAGAAATAAGAATCGTTGCATCAGCATTATCTTATGCGACTATAAGTTATTTCCTGACTAAATTCGAAGGAATTGAAAAAACAAAAGATAAATTAAGAAAGTTCAAGGTAATATCTGAAATATGTGAATTGGATAAACTTATAATTGAAAAAGGCTTAAACTCAGAATTTTCAGACTTTGAAGATTCGTTACAGTATTATAGTGCATTAAGAACTGAATGTGACATTATGATAACCAGAAATGGAAAAGACTTTAAAAAATCTCAAATACCTGTAATGACACCTGATGAGTATATAAATAGCATTAAGAAATAAACACATACCCTCAATTGAGTAAACGGCTGACGGTCATTTGACCGCCATTGCGCCTCACAAACCACTCTGCATATGGGCCTCCTAAACGGTGGTTCATCAGATAAAATATAATTTCCGTTGCTCCTATATTCGTTACACTACACCCGGACACTTCCTTCGATGCTTCGGGTATAAGATAAATTCACTCTGACAAATCCAGTGTTGAGTATTTGGCGTTTTCTTGCAAAGGCTGTAGAAGAAGGTTCATGGTTTAGGGTTCAGTAAATCAAAGTGTTTGAAAGCGAAATGAACCAGAATTCGTGGTGGGAAGTTTAGGGCTAAAAAGTTCAGGTTTAAAAGCTTCCGGTTTGGAATGTTTATGGTTGAGTCCACTTCGATTTTTTTCGAAATGGACTCAATATTTAATCGTAAATTTTTAAAACAATCCGCCATTCTGGAAAATATCCATCTGGACTTCGGAGAATTTTTCAATTATTACTTCTTTTTTATTTTTCTGATTGATGACTTTTCCGCTTTCGAAATCTATTTTTATGGTATCTCCATTTTTTAATTCAATTGCCTCAAGCGAATCGAAGGTCATAATAGGGAATGCAGCATTAATGGCATTACGTTCGTAAATAGCCCCAAACGATTCGGCAATTACAGCCTGAACACCCAATGATTTAAAACAGTCAACAGCTTGCTGGCGCGAACTTCCGCTTCCGAAGTTTTTTAGAACTACTACAATATCACCTGGGTTGGCCTTTTTTGCAAAATCTTCGTAGCCTTCGAGATTATCAAAAGTATATTGCCCCATTTCATCAATATCTGTAATCGACAAATAGCGGTTATGGAAAATCATATCAGTATCAATATTATCTTCTTTGATGTACCATACCCTGCCTTCAATTACAGTTGGCTTATCGAAACTTGTTGTTTTTGTTATATCCGAAGCTTCAGCTTTTGCAATTTTTTCGCCAATTGTAAAAACAGCAGGTTCGGCAGGAATATCATCATAAGAAGTAATGTATCCTGCTACTGACGAGGCTGCAACCGATGCAGGTGATGCCAGATAAACTTCTCCCTTGCCCTGTTTTCCGGGAAAATTCCGGTTTCCGGTACTGATGGTTATTTCGCCAGGGCCATTTTGCCCTACCTGTCCTGCCGCACAACCCGCACAGCCTGCATTGGAAACAAGCACACCGGCATTTTTGAAAATATCAATCAATCCTTCGTCTAAACATTGTTCCCAAACTTCGTTGGTTGCGGGAACAATTTTAAGGACTACACCCGGAGCCAATTTACGACCTTCTAAAACCGAAGCCGCTTCGCGCATATCCTCAATTCGGCCATTTGTACAACTACCAATAAAGCCTGAATCGATTTTTATTTTCTTAACATCAACAACCGGCACTGTATCGTGTGGTTTACCCGGACGCGAAACAAGCGGAATAAATTTGCTTATGTCAATATCAAATGTTTTGTCGTATTGAGCATCGGCATCGGCTTTTACGAGTTCAATTTTTTGGCCTAATCTTTCTTCGCTGTATTTTAGGATTTCTTGGTTTGGTGTAAACAGTAAAATTATAGCACCCATTTCGGTAGCCATCGAAGAAATTGTAATGCGCTCGTCTAAAGATAATTTATCAACCTCTTCGCCATAAATTTCGATAGAATACCCCAATAAAGTATTTGCACCAAATTCGCGTAACAGGTTAAGAACTATGTCTTTTGCAAACAATCCTTTCGGACGTTTTCCATTAAGATTAATTTTAACTGATTTCGGGACTTTAAACCATGTACGTCCATTTGCCCATGAAGCAGCAATATCCTGATCGCCCATTCCCTGGCCAAAAGAACCAACAGAGCCAAGAATGTTGGCGTGTGAATCGGTGGTAACTGCTGTTGAGCCTGAGTGCGCCAAACCTTCGTGGATGAGTATATGTGTGCCAATGCCTTTATCAATATCATAAGTCTTAATATTGTTCTCGCGTGCATATAAACGACAGATGTGTTGGTTGACAGCATATTTCTGATCCGAACCTGTTGGGTTACAGTCAAAAGTAAAAAATGTTTTTGCAGGATCGTCGAGAGTAAGATTATTGTCTCGCATATTTTTTACTACGTTTGCCCCTCCAAAATCGCGTGCAGCCCGCACATCAATCAAGATGTCAATAATTTCGCCCGGCTTAACAATATCATGCTTAGAGTGGTTCGCCAATATTTTTTCAATCAAAGTCATTCCCATAATCGTATGTGTTTTAAACTTGTTATTTGATACATTTTAAAATTTCAAAGTGCAAAAATAATTAAAAATCAGGCAAAGAAAAGTATGTCCAGCATATTTTCTGTTGTAAAAACAAGGTAATAACAGAAAATTTAACAGTGAGTTGATTTTTTTCAAATTTGAAAAATGTGATCATCAAATATTTTATAAAAAACCGGAAGCATGGAAAGCTTATCCAAATTCGTAAGCCTTAAATAGTGAGAGGAGCACGACAGGTAGAAAAAACATTTACCATAAATGAATTTGGCCGTAAAAGCTTTCGGGGGAAAATTCACATTGTAGATTTAGAGAAATCCCACAGAGATATACAGAGGAAAAAGTGTAAACTACTTTTGTTTATAGATGAAACACCCATGGCAATAAATTTTGGCACACAGGAGAATGATTAAAAAAATATTTGCGACTTCGCGGCTTTGCGAGAAATATATTTTAAATAGATGAAATCAAATAAGTTACTATCTAAATCACAGATATTTCCGGGTTATATATCTCACAGGTAACCATGCTGCTAACAACCCCATTAATAATACTGTTACAAAAATTGCCAATATATCACTGGCAAGAAGAACAATCGGATAGCTGTCGATAATGAAAGCACCATTTCCCTGTAGTTTGATGAAACCAAATTTTTGTTGAAGAAAACAAAATATGATACCTAATAATAAACCAATTACGGCTCCACTTATTGAGATTAGCCAGCCTTCTAATAAAAAAATCTGCCGAATAGTTTTAAAATTGGCTCCTAAGCTGCGAAGGGTTTCAATATCTTTTTTCTTGTCGATAATGAGCATTGTTAACGAACCAATTATGTTGAACGAGGCTACAAACAAAATAAATGCAAGGATAAGGAAACCTATAAGTTTTTCCGATTGGATGGTTTTGTAAATCAACTCTTGTTGTTCGAAACGGTCTTTGACTACAAAGTCTGGCCCCAGTATTTTTTTTATTCTTCCTTCTATTTCTTCGGATGAAGCATGTGGTTTGAGGGCGATTTCTATTGCCGAAATCTCGGTTTTATATTCGAATAATTCCCGTGCAAAATCAATAGGTACAATAACATAGCGGGAATCAATTTCCTGCTGTACCGAAAATATTGCAGAAGGATATATTATTTTCCTGTTTGTTGAGTTTTCGAGATTTATATTTTTCGATGCGGTGCGCCTCGGCACATAAATAATTAAAGGATCGATAAATGTTAGCCCAATGCCCAGATTGGCAGCAATGCTATATCCTACTATGGCATAATGGTTTCCGTTTTCATTTAACATAAATTGCCCGTCTATTAACATTGTATCAAGCCCGGAACTTTCGCTGTAGTTTTTCCCGACTCCTTTTATTGTTGCAACGTGCTGTTTTTTATTGTAGCGTAAAAGGGCATTTTCTTCAATTACTTCGGTGTATGCACGGATTCCGGGCAGCTTTTTAATTTCTTCAAATCGCTGGTCTCCCAAAGGATCGAAAAATTTCCCTTCTGCAATGCTGATTTTTATTTCAGGATCGAAGGTGCCAAATAACGATTTAATAAGTCCATCTAAGCCATTGAACACCGACAGCACAATAATCAAAGCCATTGTCCCGATAGTAACCCCAAAAACGGAAATGCCTGAAATAACATTGATTACATTGGTTGATTTTTTCGAAATCAAATATCTTTGTGCTATGTAAAAAGGAAATTTCAACTCGATTTACGATTTATGATTGATGATTTACGATTGATGATTGATGATTTATGATTTACGATTGTTTATTTATTGTTTATTGTTTATTGACAAACTTAAATTTATTAAATTTGAACCATGAACTCTGAACCCTTGAACCCCTGAACCTCTGAACCCCGATCTCATTTAAATGCTTTTACAACCAAACCTGTTCCTGTTTTATGTTTTCCGTTTACATCGAAATAATTCAGGATAAATGAAATTGGGAATGTGATAATAAAATAAATGGGCAGGATAATGAAAAATAGTTTGCTGACATTCAACATAGATATGGGGTATTTCATCGAAAGCTTCCATGAAATTTTACCGGGCGTACCATAAGCGTATCGTGCTTCAACTTTCGAAAAACCTGCCGATTTCATTTTTTCAACAATCTCGTCAATATTATAGCCATCGCGCACATGCTCGTCGATAAAACCATGTATATCTCCCTCTTCGTGGTCGTGATCGTGATCGGCATCGGAACCGCCCTGATCGGAGGGTGTTGAAATAAGCACTATTCCTCCCGGTTTTAAACTTGCATAAAAGTTTTTAAACACTACAACATCTTCGAGAATATGCTCCATGACATCTACCGAAAGGATCATCTGGTATTCCTCCTCCTTTCTGTATTTTGTAAGATCTCCCACCTCGAAATTTATTCTGTGGCTCTCGTTTATCTTATCGAAAAAGTTATTGCAATCTTCAACCTGTTCCTCTTTTACATCAACGGCAGTAATTTCCCATTTTGGACTGAATTTCGACATTGAATAAACATACTGTCCAAAACCTGCCCCTGCATCAAGTATTTTGATTTCTTTGTTTTTAAAATCCGAAGAAAACAGGCGCAGTTCTTTTTTTATATGCCAGGCACGGAGTAAAAGCAAATCAAGCAGGCGATAAAAAAATTTTCGCATATATGGGTTAGCATTAAAAACCTTGCCGAGGCTTCGTTTTATTGGATCGTAGTGCATTTGTTTTTTATATTATTATTATTTGAAATTCTTTTCTCTTCCGTCTTCCGTCTTCCTCTCACTTTAATAAGTCATCAATTTTTTCTGCATAGTCTAATGAATCGTCTAAAAAGAAATACAGTACAGGAACAATCCGCAGCTGATGCCTGATTTGTTTCCCAAGATTATACCTG
>JAYENH010000895.1:0-1607 GCA_034721995.1 Bacteroidota bacterium | reverse complement strand
ATCAAATACAAAAGCAGGTTTTTATTTTGCAAGCCTTCTAAAGTCTTGCAACTGACACATTATTATTACCTGTCTCAAAATTTGTATCTATTATATTACACACTATTCCATCAATTAACAGAATAATAAAATTTTATTGAAACAACTATTAAAAAAGCCCGTATGTTTTATCGGTAGATAGATTACATCAGCCTGAAAAATAAGCTTTTTTGACATAACACTTTACTTTTATGAAAGAATTGAAGGATCAAATACAAAAGGATATATTAGCATTTTTTAAGAATGAAGCAGTAAAGATCTTGTTTATATTGTTTGCACTGGATACAATTTTATTGCTTGTTCATTTTATACATAAGTACTATGTATTTGGAGACCCAAACACAACTACATGGATAGCCGGTATTTTAAGCAGCACGGCTTTTTCAATCACCCAGGACAGGAGTATTGCTGAATATATTCAATATTTTAAAGAGATATTTATCTGCCTGACCCTTCTAATTATGGCATTACGAAACAAAAGCTTCATTGGCTGGTCAATATTGTTTTTATACTTTTTTGCTGATGATATGTTTAGTATTCATGAAATTCTTGGATTAGGCTTAGCAGAATCATTCAATTTTCCCTCTATCTTTGGATTGAGACGCGAAGACCTTGGCGAACTTACTGTTACCGCAGTTGCAGGAGTAATTATATTCAGCTTGATAATATATGGTTATCTCAAAGAAAACATAAATGGAATCCGAAGTAAAATCGTAATTCTGTTTGCTATGGTTCTGGCATTGGTTGTTTTTGGAGTTGGTGTTGATATGTTCGATGTACTTTTCGACAATTTTATTATAAAAGGCCTGCTTTCGGCATCCGAAGATTTTGGGGAAATGATAATTATGAGCTTGATAGTTTGGAAAACCAATATCTGGCAATCCCTGAAAACAATTGAGGATTGGAACAAAACATATCCTGGATGGAAACATTCCATATATAAACCATAATAGTCCTTTTTGTTTGCTCCTGATTTTACTCAGGAGAAATACAAATACCGGATAAACTGCAATTATATTTCCTGCAAATCAGTGAAGCTATTGAATGTATTTCAACAAAAATTTGATTAATAAGCTATTATAGTTTATATTTGGTTTTTTTATTTAAAATGATTATTTAAAAAAGAGCTAACTTTAATGAAATTGCTGTTATGACACACAATGAAATTGTAAAAGAACTTTCCCTCCAGCAAGGTAAAACCCAAAAAGAAGTCCGCGATTTCCTAAATGTGTTGACAAAAATTATTCTGGAAACTCTTGATTCTGGAAAAGCTGTACCACTACCGGGTTTTGGGACTTTTCGTACGCAATTAATGAAACCAAGAAAGACATTTAATCCCAATGATCGTAAGTATTACATGATGCCGGAAAAACGTGTTATCCATTTTTCTCCCTGCTCATCGCTGAAATCTAATTTACCAACAAATCCTTTGTAATCATGTCCGATAAAATAACATTCGCACAATTGATTGAGAAAGTTGCTTCTGAAACCGGTGCCCCAAAGCAAAAAGTACATGATCTAATTTCGAAAACTGCAAATATTGCCAAACAGGGACTTAATAAAGATGG
>JAYENH010000894.1:0-1613 GCA_034721995.1 Bacteroidota bacterium | reverse complement strand
TCCCCGTTTGCCTGGCCGATTTAACAAGTTGCCGTTTATTAAAAACAATGGTTTTAGGCGGGCCGGTAGATCCCGAACTTTGCACACTAATGGTTTCATTATGGCCAAACCAATCGGAATAGAAGGAATACAAATCAATTAGATATTTCTCAAGTCCTTTATTTTTTAGTTGACCGTAAATAAATTCGAGAAATTCATCAACTAAGAATTGCTTCCCGTTAAAGATTATGTTTTTTGGTTTAATCATAAATAGGCGATAAATCCCAATTTTGCTGAAGATCAAAACACAGGCGATCTTTCTCAATTTTTAAAGGCGAAGTTAAGTTGTTCGAGAATAGTTTTCCTGTTCCAAGTCCCTGTGGCATTCGGTTATTCTTTGTCGAAACCCATTGGGCAATAGCATTTAGCCCCAGGTTCGATTCGAGGGCCGAAGTAGCCCACCAACCTGTGTCGTTGTCTTCGGCAAGATCGATCCATTCTTCCGAAGCTACAAAACCACCCGTTAGGCTTGGTTTTATAATAAGGTAATGTGGATTGATTGTATGCAAAAGTTTGCGTTTATTTTCTGTTTTATTTATTCCTATCAACTCTTCGTCGAGGGCAATGGGAATTGGCGATATGTCGCACAAGCTTGCCATTTCCTGCCACTGTCCTGCTTTTATAGGTTGCTCAATAGAGTGGATTTTAAATTCGGACAAACGCTTTAATTTCTCATAAGCCTCGTTACTGGAAAATGCGCCATTTGCATCTAAGCGTATTTCAATTTCAGCCGGGCCATAATTTTTTCTTATTGATTGCAATAATTTCAATTCATCGGAAAATTTCAATGCCCCAATTTTAATTTTTATACACTGAAACCCCTGATTAATTTTATTTTCGATCCTGGACAACATGAAATCAAAATTACCCATCCATATCAATCCGTTAAGTTGAATACAGGAATGCCCCATCGAAAACCCGGAAGGAAAAACTTGTTGCAGCCCATTATTTTCTAAATCCATCAGGGCTGTTTCGAAACCAAAACGCAAGGCGGGATATTCCTGCAATCGCCATTCAATTTCGCCCGACAGTTGGTTTATTTCTTCGCACGTACGGTTAATCAGGAATTCGATATTATCATTTAATTCAATGCTAAGGCCAGGGAGGGGGGCTATTTCGCCCACGCCTGTTATTTTCGGCAGTTCATCATCGAAAACCGATACAAACCAAACATCTCTGTGTTTCATTACACCACGCGAAGTAGCTGCCGGATATATAAACCTCAACTTGTATTTATTAAAATTAGCTTTTAGCATAACAATTAAAATTAGATGATGAAATTAGTAAATTATATTGATATGGCAAAAGTAGGGTAAATCTTATCCGATAACTATCAGATCGTGCGGTAGCGCAGCCTGCAAGTTGTACTTTTAGATTATGGAAAACCGTCGGTGTCGCTTAAAGTGACACCGACGGTATTATCCGGCAAAAGGGGCAAAACTCCAAAATGTCTATTTAACTCACGGTGTGTCTCAAAGACACGCCGTGAGTGGCCCTTGGAATGTGCCGGGCTTTCACCTGTCTCGCCTATCTTTGTGCCATTTATTTTCGTTTTATTCCATTTAACACAGGGT
>JAYENH010000893.1:0-1618 GCA_034721995.1 Bacteroidota bacterium | reverse complement strand
TATCAATTCTAGTTTCTTTATTGCAACTTGTTTTAACAGTACTTTTTATAACTTTTTTTATTTTTATTTTTGCGCTGATCCAGTCTACAGTTGTACACTTTTTTCATCATTTGCCATGGAGCCAGAACTTCCGGACAATTTATAAAAAAATGTATAATCTAACGCCGCTTCTAATCTTTTTCCTGCTGTTTTTTCTCATTGAAATTATTTTTAATCTTACGTTTCAGATTGATTTTATATTATCCCTTGCAGGCAGTACTATTATTTTTGCAGTGCTGGAGGAATACTTCAAATACATTATTAATCCGTTTTTGGATTACAAAAGGCTGAACTCCATTGGGAGCGCGATAGTGAATACATTATATATTGGGCTTTCTTTTGCCTTTATCGAAAATATACTTTTTTTCATATATTCAAAAGGCAGTCCCGATTTCATGACCATTTATATTTACCGCTCCATTTTTACCACCCTGCTACATGTATGTGCATCAGGCCTGCTTGGTTATTTTTATGGCCTTTCCATATTCTCAAAATCCATTATTACAAATTATGAAATAGAAAAAAGCGAATATAATATTTTGGCACCATTGCGGGAATGGCTTGGGGTTCGGAAAAAATCCATTTTTCAATCCATCTCAGTCACACAAGGGTTCTTTGTTGCCGGCTCTGTACATGCAGTTTTTAATTTATTGATTTTTCTTAATTTAAAAATTCCCTCAGCTATTTTGATTATTGGTTTAACACTTTTTGTTGTTTATTTACTCAACCTAAAAAGCACCCAGGTTCAATACGGTTTGGTTGGTACGGATACAATGCCAAAAGAAGATTTCAGCCAGTTGCGCTTACAAATTTCTGTTATACAGCATCTAAAAGAAATTCAAGACACCCAAAACAATCCAACCACAAACAACAAAACACCCCCTATTACCGAGACCAAACAACAGGAGGAAGAGCGTTAATTTTAAGTAAATAACCATTGGTAAAATCCGCTGTGCTTGATGCTGAGACTGTCGGCAGGACGGCAGGTGTAAAAGTAGTATATTTATGCAAATCTGCTGACCTGTCTGTCCAAATTATATTTCTGTCGGTAAGTGTCGTAGCTTCGGATACAAAATCAGTAGAATTGCTGAAAATTTCGTTCCCAAGTCCATTGTTATAAATTTTACCAGTATTCGGGATATTCCCTCCAATATTAAGCTGTGATTGTTCATCACCGGTGGTTAAACGAACAACAAACTGGTCACCATCATTCACACCCATAACACTAAAACGCAGAGTGTAAGAATTAACTCCGGTATTTGGTACGCGTTCTTCCTCCGTAAATGTGACGATCAATTTACTGCTTTGAGCTGTTCCCCCATTACAATCCATACCGGTTCCGGCACCGCTTTGTTGCGTGTGGGCAAAACAGGAACTTGCCCCTGCATCCCACATCAAATAAACGTTTCTTGCCGTTAACTGGTCGCCTGGATCCAGCAATTGTCCATTGCGGAATATCTGTACTTGATCTATTTGTGTGAGCCCGGTTTGTGAAATATTAAACACCAATCGTCCCAAACCGACACTCGGAGACGCAAAAAAGTCAAATTTGTACGCATCCAAAGAACCGTTTGTCAGG
>JAYENH010000892.1:0-1624 GCA_034721995.1 Bacteroidota bacterium | reverse complement strand
TTCATTCAGTTTGGTTGGCAAATTTGTCAACCAAACTTTTTAACACTTTATATTATGAAATATATATTATCTTTGGTTTTACTAATTAGCATAATACATAATAACGTTATTGCACAGAATAATTACAATAATGATAACTCTCCTCCCTTTTGCGAAAATATATATTCAGTTTATCAACCTTTGGGCGATTACCCTATTGCTTATGATATTTGTAGTGATATAGATGGAAATATGTATATATGTGGAGTTGCAGGATATGAACCGTTATTTGAAGGATCGACCATTTATACTAATAAATGTTTTTGGGCTAAGTTTAATACTAACGGTGAACTTTTAATGAATATTGATATTATGGGTAATTTTGGATTCGATGCAAGTTTCACTGATATTTGTGTCGATGAGGACAAAAACATATATGGGATTTTTGAGGCAGCTTTAGGCCTTATTTTTAATAACGATACATTTTTTACTTCAAATGGCGAGGGTTATAAATTCATTGCAAAATGGGATTCGCTTGGTAATGAGATTTGGATAAAACAAATTGATACTTACAGGATAAATGACATTAAAGTAAATGATAATGGTACAGTAGTTTGTGCAGGATATTTTACAGTTTCGATGCAAATAGATTCGATACAATATTTTTACTGTGGTAATAATACATTAGCAGAAGATGTTTTTATTGCCAGTTTTAATGCCAATAATGGAAATACACAATGGGTAAATATTCTTGGTAACGAAGATGAGGAGCATATATTTAGTATTGAAATTGATAGTGAAGGAAATGTATATGCCCCTATTCAATTCGATGGAGATAGCACTCAAATTGGAAATTCTACAGTTACACGTACAAATACACAGGACGAATTGGCAACCGTAATATGTAAAATTAATAATACAGGTACTATAGAATGGAATTTTTTATTAGATGGTTATCTAAACATACGAAATATATCTTTTGTAAATAATAACTTTTACTTTAGCTTTTATTTGGTTTCCGACACTTTAAAATATGATTCAATTACTTATGTAAACCCAACTTCACGTGCTGGTTTTTTTGGCAAAATAAATACTTTGGGGTACTTGCAATGGCTAACTACAATTAATACCGATATTGGGAATGTTGTGGACTTAGGGCTTAGTACAAACTCTAACGGCGAAACTGTTATTTATGGCAGAAAATCAGGCTCAGCAATATTTACATATAATTCCCAGGTATTAGACAGTACTAACAATAATATATTTTATTTAAAATTAGACGATAACGGTAACCTACAATGGTATAAAAGTTACATGTCAACAGCAAGCCCCGGAGTTTTGTCTGGCATTACATGGGGCAAAAAAAAAGATTTTTATAGTGTTTTTAGTGGTATTCATCAAAACGCTGTAATTACACTTGGCAGCTATACATTAACAGATACTTTAGGCCAATATGCTTTTATACCAAAAATGCGCGATTTCTCAAACCAGAAAGTACCATTGCCAATTGGTTGGGGCATGGTGTCGGGTTTTATCGAGCCACACAACGATACTCTTGTTTCGGTTTTGGATTCGGTGGCAAACAACCTGATAATTGTAAAAAACAATGCGGGCAATATTTACTGGCCACAATACGGCGTAAACA
>JAYENH010000891.1:0-1624 GCA_034721995.1 Bacteroidota bacterium | reverse complement strand
TTTCTTTCGTTTTCTTTTTTCTGCTGACTGGGATATTTCTTCAAAATCGCGATATAAATTTCTTTTCTTTTTTATTTTTTCTTCAATCTTGCGGGCTTTCTTTTCAAACGAAAAGGCTTTGCCAAATACTCTCTGTTCCTTTTTTGAAAGCGTCAATTCATTTAGTATTTTCACTTCGGATATGTCCGAAAAATCATATATGGGATCCGCTTCCTTTTCGCTAAAATTTTGTTCTTTCTCTAATTGCGAATTCTCTGTGCCAGCAATTGTTTCATCGAGTTTGTAGTACTTGGAAAAATCGAAGCTTTGCCCCCGAAATGTAATAAGTTCCTTGTTAAGGATTTTCAGGTTTTCGATATAAGTTTGAAGCTCTGTATTTTCTTTTTCAGCATTTTTTAGGTAAGCTTCCAAAAACTGTAATTTTATTTTATCCTGATTATTTTTTTCTTTCAACAACTTAATATCACTAAGAAGCTGATTCATATTTGCACCTGAAAGTTCGGCTGCTTCGCGTTGTTTAATCGCCAGCTCGCGTTCGTTATTTTTGATTATTTCTTTTAAACTAACATGTCCTGTCTCGCTAATAAGCAATTCTTCCTTTTTCTTTTCAAGTTCTTCAATTTTCAATCCTATTTCAATATCAGTTTGAATAAAAATGTTTGAATATTGATTAAATTGGTTTCGTTGCGTTTTGAGTTTCTGCCATTGGGCATACACTTCATCATCTGCATTAAGTCGATTTTTAAAATCAGAAGATTGCCTTAATAATTCTTCTATTTTTCGTTGATATTTTTTCAGAAAATGCATGTATGAAAAAGAGAATTCAGCTTCTGAATTATTGATTTCAGCAGTTTCGATAAGAGTTTTGTAGTTCTCCTCTACTTTTGCTTTTGCCGAACTATGGGCCAAATTCTCAGATGTTTTCTTTAGTGCCTGTGCTTCTTTTTTCTTTTTTAAGGATGATTTTTCTTTGAAATCGCCAATACTATTTAACAATTCTATTTCTTTATCAACATAAGCCAAATAGTTTTTTAAAAGATTTTCGTCAGTTTCTGCCTCTAAAACTAATTTGCTGAATAAGGATTTTGAACTTTGACAGGGAACAGGGAAACGAAATAATTTATTTTCTACCTCATAATCAATATCTTCATTTATACTGAATAATAACGAAAATTCGGAATAATCAGAAATTTCACCGGCATTTTCAATTGCGTTCAAATCAAGATCAATTAACCAAACACTATCCGACCTACATTCGCGGTTTGAGGCTATGACTGCTGTATTATTTTCGATATCAGGAATAAAAAGGAAATCGTCGAAAGGTGTATTGATAGGGTAGCCTAAGTTTACCGGCTCGGTCCACTCCTGAATTTCACTATCGAAACTGCTTTTGAAAATATCGTAGCCGCCCATCGTTCCCTTTCCGTTCGAGCAAAAAAACAAGGCTTTGCCATTTGCCGAAATTACGGGGTTTATTTCATCGTATTCTCCCGATAATATTTCGGACAAGAGCTTGGCCTTATTCCATTTTCCATTCTTGTTTTTAAAATTGTACACAAGCTCCAGCCTCATTTTTCCTTTTTTTCGATAGCTTGCATAATAAACTTCCTCTTTTAGTGATGAT
>JAYENH010000890.1:0-1629 GCA_034721995.1 Bacteroidota bacterium | reverse complement strand
AACAACTAAAAATAATTGGAATATGAGGAAATTAGTAATAGTTTTAATAGCATGCTTAAGTGTTATTTCTGTAAATGCACAGAAGAATAAAGTCGTTTCTGCAATCAATTACCTAAAATACGGGGAACTCGAAAAAGCCAAAGTTGCAATAGACAAGGCCACTGTTCACCAAAAAACATTGAATTGGGAAAAAACATGGTGGGTTAGAGGTAAGGTTTATCAGGCTATAAACGACCAATGCATGTATAATCAGGACGAGAAATTTTGCGAACTTTCGCCAGATGCGCCGGAAATAACATTACAAGCTTTCATGAAAGCCATTAACCTGAATTTTAAAGATGAAAAATGGCATAATCTTGATATCCTAAATAAAGAATCGGATGTTAAAGTGTTTGCAAAGCTGATGCAGGATCCGAAAAATCTGAATAATTGGGAAATTGCCCAGGATATTTTAATGAACCGCTTTCCCGGATTGGCAAATATATTTGTAAATGTTGGGGTAAAACAATTCGAATCCAAATTGGAAGAAGAAAACAAAATAGCTGTAGAATCGTTCGAGAGATCATTATTCTTTTCTTCAATGACCGGGAAAATTGATACACCTTTGTATTATTATACTGCACTTGCTGCCCAAAAATCGAAACAATACGAAAAGGCTGTAGAATATTTTGAGCAGTGCACAAAATTTGAATATGGCGAAGACAACGACAACAAGGCATATATGTTTTATGGTATGGCAAAAAACAATATGCAATTGGGCGATACTGTAAAATATATAGAATCATTAAAAAGTGGTATTGAAAAGTATCCCGATGCCAGTTCAAGTTTAGTTACCGATCTTATAAACTACTACCTATCGAAAGATATGAACCAGGAAGCACTTGATTATCTTGAGGTTGCTATACAGAGATCTCCTAACAATCATACATATCATTTTGCTCAGGGAAGTTTATTTGATAAAATGGGAAAATTTGATGAAGCAAAAAGTTCATATTTAAAATCTCTTAAAATAAAAGCAGATTTTTTCGATGCTAATTATAATCTTGGAGCTATTTTTTATAATAAAGGAGTTGAATATTTTAAAGAAGCAAATATACTACCTCTCGAAAAGCAAAAGGAATTCGATGCTCTAATGGAAAAAGTTGAAGAAGAATTCAAATTGGCTTTACCTTATCTTGAGAAATCACATGAATTAGATAGCAAGGATGTTAGCACTTTGGTTAGTTTGAACGAGATTTACAGAAGATTAAAACAATATGATAAGTCGAAAGAAATTAGTGCTGAAATTGATGCTTTGCAAAAGGAAGAATAGAAGTTTATAGTTTATAAAGAAGGAGAGTAGTAAAAAATATTCTCCTTCTTTTTGAATATCCTACTTAACATAATATTAATTATGGGACAAATATGTTTAAAACGTTTTATGTATGAATTCGATGCGTTAAGCTCTCAAAATTAGTTGTTTTAACATTGGAATAACGAATGTGAATATTCTGTATTAATTACATGCTACCCCCGTTTCGCCCTTTCCCAGTTTACCGATTGCTTGCCTTTTAGATAGCGCCGAAATCCGAGAAAAACAGATAAATTCATAATAAAGAAATAATACGGAACAAAAAGCACTTTGACTTT
>JAYENH010000889.1:0-1630 GCA_034721995.1 Bacteroidota bacterium | reverse complement strand
AATCGAACTCGAAAGCCGTAAAGAGACTGTTTTAAATACAATTGATGAACAGGGCAATTTAACTCCTGAATTGAAAGATAAAATTATTGCCTGCGATAACATAACCGATCTTGAAGATATTTATCTGCCATACAAGCCAAAAAGAAAAAACAGGGCAAGCATGGCCCGCGAAAAAGGCCTCGAACCATTGGCAAAAATTATTATGTCTCAGCACAATCAGGATATTTTAAGGCAGGCAGCGCGCTTCCTGAACAATGATGTTGAAACGGAGGAGGATGCACTGGCCGGTGCACGCGATATAGTTGCCGAGTGGATCAGCGAAAACATCAGGACACGAAATTCGCTGCGACGCTTGTTCGACCGAGAAGCAATGCTTGTTTCGAAAATTAAAAAAGACAAAGAAGAGAAAGGGATTAAATATAAGGACTATTTTAGCTACGAAGAAAAAATATCGCGAATACCTTCGCATCGGCTTTTGGCCATTCGACGGGGCGAGAACGAGGGCTTCCTGAAAGTTGGCATTGCCCCATCAAAAGAAAAAGCTCTCGAAATGTTAGAACGTTTTTATATTAAGGCCGATAATGATTCTTCAAATCAGGTTGCAATTGCAATTAAAGATGCCTGGCAGCGTTTGCTCGCCCCTACAATTGAAACAGAATTTTCCAATTCGTCGAAAGAAAAAGCAGATGTGGAGGCCATTAAAGTTTTTGCCCTTAACCTGCAACAATTATTAATGGCCGCACCTCTTGGACAAAAACGGGTATTGGCTATCGATCCAGGCTATAGGTCGGGGTGCAAAGTGGTTTGCCTGAACCAGCAAGGCGACCTGCTCCACAACGAAACCATCTATCCACACAAACCTCAAAGCCAAACTGCACAAGCACAAAAAAAGCTGGCAAATATAGTAAGCATGTACAAGATTGAAGCAATTGCCATTGGGAATGGTACTGCAAGCCGCGAAACAGAATCGCTTGTAAAACGTTTGCGCCTCGATCGGGAAGTCAGGGTTTTTGTAGTGAGCGAAGACGGGGCATCAATATATTCTGCATCTGCCATTGCGAGGCAGGAATTCCCACAGTTTGATGTTACGGTGCGCGGGTCTGTTTCCATTGGACGGCGATTGATGGATCCACTTGCCGAGCTGGTTAAGATTGATCCAAAGTCGATAGGAGTGGGGCAATACCAACACGATGTCGATCAATCCAAACTGAAACAAAGCCTCGACCAGGTGGTTGAAAATAGCGTGAACCATGTGGGTGTTGATTTAAATACTGCCAGCAAACACCTGCTTACTTATGTTTCGGGGTTAGGACCGCAACTTGCCGAAAACATTGTAAATTCCCGTGCAGAAAATGGCCCGTACAAATACAGGAAAGGCTTGTTGGATGTTCCACGAATGGGAAAAAAATCCTATGAGCAATGCGCAGGTTTCCTTCGTATTTCCGATGCAGCTTATCCCTTAGATAATTCTGCCGTCCACCCCGAAAGCTACCCAGTGGTTGAAAAAATGGCAAAAGACATGAAGGTTTCGGTGGCCGGATTAATTGGCAACAAAGAGGTTCTTTCAAATATTAAACTAGAAAACTATATAACCGGTGAAATTGGTTTACCTACACTTAGCGATATTTTA
>JAYENH010000888.1:0-1631 GCA_034721995.1 Bacteroidota bacterium | reverse complement strand
GCGAGGGAGAGAGGGAGAGAGGGAGAGAGGGAGAGAAGGAGAGAGGGAGATGGAGTGAAAGAGATAACGTGAGTGAGTGAAATCATTTTCAGAAAAGTTATCTTAAAAATATTAAAATAACATTAGCGTATGTTTCTAAATTATATAAAAAGTAACAGGCCATCTTATGTTTTGTTGATCCCAATTATCGGTATTGCTCTTTGGGTTCAAACTTTTTTATCCGACAAGATAAATATTTTCCCATTCGATGTAACTCCGATGCCCTTATTTTATTTGCTCGAGTACTATTTGAAACCGCTACCTATTCTGTATAATTCTCTTGGTTTTGTTTTAATTCTTGCTATGGCATTTTTGATACTTCGCCTTAACGAAAAACATGAAATTATTGTAAGCAGATCGTACCTGCCGGCATTATCCCTAATTATTCTGCAAAGCTCTTTTTTACCACTCAACAGGTTACACCCCGGATTAATTGCCACACTTATTTTTCTCGTTGTTATAAGTAAATTGTTCGATAGTTACAAAGACGATTCGCTTTTTTCAAACTTTTTCGATGCCGGGTTTCTAATTTCTCTTAGTAGCTTATTCTATTTCAATTCTATTTATCTTATGCTAATCCTTTGGATAACAATGGTAGTGCTTGGCCGGTTTTCCTTTCGTTTTTGGACATTAAGTACAATTGGTTTTATTGCCCCCCATTTTCTTGCCTGGAGCTATTTTTATGCATCAGGCGATTTGGATTGGTTTTATGATTTGATCGAAAACAATTTTTTACTTAAAAACAGTCTTATTTTATTACACATTGGCGATTATGTGCTTTTTCTGTTTATATTGATATTGATTGTAATTGCAAATTTTAAAATTGTTCCAAGTTTACGAACAAGCAAAATAAGCACACGAAAATATTTACATACATTATTCGCTATATTTATTATCGAAATATTGATGATTATTTTTATTCCTTCTATATCTTTAGAAATGCTGTCTCTTGTTTCTGTTCCGGTTTCCCTGCTTTTAAGCTATTTTCTTATAAATATCCGAAACAAATGGATAGGTGATATAATTATACTTGTTTTTATTATCCTGCTTCTTGGCGAGCAATTATTTCCGGCACTTTACAAATATTTTACATAAGAGTTGGCAGTCTTCAGTCGGCAGTCCACAATTTTACAATTATCCTGCGAAACTTAGGATTTTTTAGCAAAGTTCTTTTGGCAACAATATTTTTAGATTGCCTGTCCTTATATTTCTAATTGTCACAAAATGAATGATGTAAACAATTTGATTAAAAAGATGCAGGAAAATATTAACAACCCTGGATTGCTTGGATGAGAATATTAACATTTAGAATTTTTCAAGCATATAAGGAATATAAGAACATATTAGAAAAACTGTGTTTTTCCTTATATTCCTTCTAAGTCAGGAAATATGATTTTACCCGGTATCAGCCGTGTTTTAAAAATCAGTGTAAATCCGTACAATCAGTGTTATCCCCCGAAATAATCGGGGCAGGCTGTGTTCTGTTTTTTTGTTTGCAGCTTTAGTTGCTCTATGCAGCTCTACTTTTTACAATCAATTTTGAAAATGAAAAATAATGCCATCGAAACAATAATCATGTACAAAACGAAGAA
>JAYENH010000887.1:0-1631 GCA_034721995.1 Bacteroidota bacterium | reverse complement strand
GGAATATTGTGGGCGATGAACCATTTATGCTTACTTATGGTGATGGTATTGGGAATATTGATATTGAAAAACTGGTAAAATTCCATAAAGGACATGGAAAAGCACTGACAATGACAACCGTTCAGCCCGAAGGTAGATTTGGAGGTGTTGGCTTTACAGGGGACAGCGACAAAGTGGAAGCCTTTTTAGAAAAGCCCAAAGGGGATGGTGGTTGGATCAATGCCGGATTTTTTGTCTGCGAGCCTAAAGTATTTGATTATATTGCCGATGACGACAAAACCATTTTTGAGCGCTCACCTTTAGAAAACCTGGCTAAGGATGGGGAACTATTTGGCTTTAAGCACACAGGGTTTTGGAAACCAATGGATACGCTAAGAGACAATGTTAAATTGAACGAAATGTGGGAAGAAAATAATGCTCTATGGAAAATATGGTAGATTTCAACAAGCTTTTCAATGGGATTTATAAAAACAAAAAGGTGCTGGTTACCGGGCACACTGGTTTTAAAGGATCGTGGTTGTGTCAATGGCTTGAATTAATGGGGGCCGATGTGTATGGCTATTCCCTTTCATCAGTTAGCGAACCCAACCATTTTGGTTTGCTGGATGTGAAGATGGATGAACTACTTGCAGATTTGAGAGATGCAGATAGCTTAACAGCTTATGTCGAGAAAATTCAGCCGGATATAGTTTTTCATCTTGCTGCACAAGCATTGGTGAGGCCATCGTATAGCGATCCTGTGGAAACCTTTTCGACCAATATTATGGGGACTTTGAATGTATTCGAGGCCTGCAGGAAATCGGATTCGGTAAAAGCAATTATTAATGTAACAAGCGACAAATGCTATGAAAATAAGGAATGGGTTTGGGGCTATCGTGAAAATGACCGGATGGGCGGACACGATCCTTATAGTGCTTCGAAGGGGATGTCGGAACTGTTGACCGCCTCCTACCGGAATTCTTTTTTCAATACAAATGACGATGGCAAACCGCATACTATTTTGTTAGGGAGCGGACGTGCCGGAAATGTAATTGGGGGCGGCGATTGGGCCACGGACCGATTGGTGCCCGATATGATGAAAGCCGCAAGTACAGGTGCTTCAGTTTTAATCAGAAACCCAAAAGCAACACGGCCCTGGCAACATGTCCTGGAGCCTTTGAGCGGATATCTGTCGCTGGGTTGGAAATTGTTGGAAGGAAATTCAGAATATGCCGAAGGATGGAATTTTGGCCCCGAAATGGAAAGTAACCTTTCTGTAGGCGAAATTGTAAAACGATCATCGGATATTTGGGATGCTGTTATCCCTGAAATCAGCAACAATAAAGATGAACACCACGAAGCAAATTTACTAATGCTCGATTGTTCAAAAGCAAATAAAATTATGAAATGGAAGCCGGTTTGGGGGATCGATATTACAATAGAAAAAACAATAGCCTGGTATAAAAAATTCTATCTGGAAGGGAAACTGAATACCAGGGATGACATACAGGTTTACGTTGAATCGGCTATAAAAAAAGATGTTGAATGGGCAAAATAGATGTAAAGGATAAAAAAGTATTGATTACCGGGGGCAATGGGTATCTCGGTCGCCACTTGGCAATAAGTCTGAGAGAGGCCGGGTCGAAGGTTTT
>JAYENH010000886.1:0-1631 GCA_034721995.1 Bacteroidota bacterium | reverse complement strand
GTCAACTCCTCGAATTACCGGCGTGTCGTCGGGGAGTGAGGCCATTGTTGAACTTAATGGCAGACATTTCGATTTGGTGATAATTATGAAGGGTGTTGACGATAGGATGCCAATTGAAGTTTCTGAAACTGTTAAACGTGAATTTCCTTATATCCCGGTTTACCTTCTTCTAAATAATAATAAGGATATTGCTTTGATGGAAGGAAATGGCAGTATTTTGAGTATTGATAAAATATTTGTTTGGAATGGCGATTCAAAGATATTTTTTGCAATGATCAAACATCTTGAGGATAAAGTAAATGTAGAAAATGATACAAAAGTTGGGATGGTACGTATTATTCTTCTTGTAGAAGATTCGGCGAAATATTACTCGCGATATTTACCATTGCTCTACACATCGTTGATGGAGCAAACAAAAAGGATTATTGATGATGTTAGTAGCGACGAACAGCATAAGTTGTTGCGAATGAGAGCGCGTCCGAAAATTTTGCAGGTAACAAATTACGAAGAAGCAATTAGTATTTTTAATAAGTATCGAGATTATATGCTTTGCTTGATTTCGGATGTGAAATTTAAGCGAAACGGAAAATTGCACGAGGAAGCAGGCTTTGATTTAATCAGGCATATAAAAAATGAATTGCCCGATTTGCCAATTATTGTTCAGTCTTCGGATATAAAGAATCAAAAAAAGGCTTACAAGCTAAAAGTATTTTTTATTGATAAAAATTCAGATAGTTTACTGCAGGATATTAAAAGTTTTATTAGACACTATTTGGGTTTCGGCAATTTTATTTACAAAGATTCGCGTGGTAGGGAAATTGCAATTGCAAAATCTTTACGCGAGTTTGAGAAAAATTTATCCAAAATCCCTGATGAATCAATTCTTTATCATGGGAACAAAAACCATTTTTCGCAGTGGTTGATGGCACGTGGCGAGATAAAGGTCGCAAAAATTATTCAGATTGCTACTGTTGCCGATTTCAATGATCCTGGTGAATTGCGAAAATATTTATTGAAAATAATTCAAGAATATCGTACCGAAAGTAATAGAGGAAAAATTATCCCTTACGAAGAATCGTCGGTGCTTGACGAAACAAATGTTACAAACCTTGCCGATGGTTCGCTTGGCGGAAAGGGGAGAGGTTTAGCTTTTATCAATAATTTGTTATACGATTTTGACTTAACAAAATTTGTTCCCGGAATAAATATCAGGGCACCACGAACATTGGTGATCGGAACCGATGAGTTTGAATATTTTCTTGAAAAAAATAATTTATATCAGCAAATATTTAGCAATAGAAGCTACGAGTTGGTTAAGGAGAGTTTCCTTCATGCCGAGCTTTCCGATGCTTTAGTAAAAAAGTTAAAAAAAATCTTAAAGCTTCTTTGTAAGCCAATAGCAGTCAGGTCTTCCGGTCTCTTCGAAGATTCGTTGATGCAGCCATTTGCCGGAATTTTTGAAACATATATTATCCCAAATAATCACCCCGATTTTGAAGTAAGGCTAAAACAAGCTATGGATGCCATTAAGCTTGTTTATGCTTCGGTTTTTTCAAAAACAGCACGAGGATATGTCGAAGCAATCAATTACAAAATAGAAGAAGAGAAAATGGCAATTGTTCTTCAGGAAG
>JAYENH010000885.1:0-1632 GCA_034721995.1 Bacteroidota bacterium | reverse complement strand
TATACAGTTACACGAACAAACATCCAGGAATATATGGCTACAGTATTATGTAAATTGAATTCTATTGGCATCGTAGATTGGACTTTTTTATTCGATGGAAAACTGAACATTCACAATACCGATTTCGTTATTAATAATTTATATTTAAGTTTTTTAATGAATACAGATACCTTAAATATGGACACAATAACTTATGTAAATTCTACTTCTCGTACCGGTTTATTTTGCAAAATAAATACTATGGGCAATTTGCAATGGATAACTGCAATAGATACTGATATTGGGAATGTATCAGATATGGGATTAAGCACAAACAATAAGGGCGAAACTATTATATATGGTAGAAAATCAGGTTCAGCATTATTTACATATAATTCCCAGATATTAGACAGTACAAACAACAATATATTTTATGTAAAATTTAACGATTACGGTAATTTAATATGGTATAAAAGTTATATGTCGACAGCAAGCCCTGGTAATTTGGCAGGCATTACATGGGGCAAAAAAAAAGATTTTTATAGTGTTTTTAGAGGTATTCATCAAAACGCTGAAATTACCCTTGGTAACCATATATTAACAGATTCTTTAGGTCAATATGCTTTTATACCAAAAATGCAGGATTTTTCAAACCAGAAAGTGCCATTACCAGTTGGTTGGGGAATGGTGTCGGGTTTTATCGAGCCACACAACGATACTCTTGTTTCGGTTTTGGATTCGGTGGCAAACAACCTGATAATTGTAAAAAACAATGCGGGCAATATTTACTGGCCACAATACGGCGTAAACAATATTAACAACTGGCAATACCACCAGGGCTACCAAACCAAAATGGCAGCCACAGATACCCTGCTTCTGTTAGGCAATAAAATACAAACCGATACTGCATTACTGCAAATAAGTGCGGGCTGGAACATTATCCCGTATTTTAATGCTCAGCCCATTGCTACCGATTCAATATTTTCGAATTACATAAGCAATGTGGTAATTGTAAAAGATGGGAGCGGCTTTGTTTTCTGGCCACAATTTACCATAAACACTATTGGCAACATGCTGCCCGGCAAAGGCTACCAGTTAAAGGCATACCAAAATTTCGATTTCTATTATCCGCCGGAGTAGTGTTTTTTTTTCCGTGCCATTGGCAAAAAAGTGCTTGCACCGGGCGCACGCTTAGGAATTGTTATGAAATAAAGTGACCGGAATAAACGAAGTTATTTTTGATTTTTACGAGGCGTAAAAACTGCGAATAGCCACAGTTTATTTAATGATTTTATAACAAAGCAAAAAGAACAAGGCTAAACGGTCAGGTTATTTCATTTCAATCCCTTAACTAATCGGCTACTATGGAACTACGACCTGTCCCCCTTACTTGTATGGGGGCGAATAACTTATGCTATAAAAAAAAGGCTTTGATTGGGGATAAATGACAAAACAAAAAACCATATTTCCTTATTTTCATTCGTTTAATAAGGCAATAAGGACATTTTTCATAAACCCCCAAAAGTAGCAGGGCAAACGCATGAATTAACTATTCTATAATAAATATAATAAAATAATTGTTTTTAATGAAATTTACTTCAAAATATTACATGTTGCAGAAATTCAATACATTAAGTAAATGTTTATAGCAAC
>JAYENH010000884.1:0-1635 GCA_034721995.1 Bacteroidota bacterium | reverse complement strand
AATGCCGGGACTATCGCATATTTGAAGAGTTCGCGAAATCCCTGATGCAACGTGCACGCCGAATATATTCACAGACCGAATTAGCAATTGAAGTCGATAATGCTGTTTATGCTCTTGACGCCTCCACAATAGATTTGACGTTATCTTTATTTCCATGGGCAAAATTTCGCCGCACAAAAGGTGCTGTGAAATTACATGCCATGATTGACCTGAGAGGAAATATCCCAGCCTTTCTTACCATTACCGATGGCAAGGTTGCCGATATTAAAGCAGTCCCCCAGATATCCATTGAGCCCGAAGGTATTTATGTTGTTGATCGAGCTTATATTGATTTTGATTGGCTGTTCAATATTGATCAAGCTGGTGCATTCTTCGTGACACGCTTGAAAAAATCCATTAAGTGGACTCGTGTAATTTCTCATCCTGTTGACAAATCCGTTGGCCTTAGAAGCGACCAGGAAATCCTGCTTTTCAGTAAAAAATCCAAAACAAAATATCCAAACCGGTTGCGAAAAATCAGTTTCCGGGATGAACTCCGGGATCGAACTTTAATTTTTTTAACCAATAATTTTTCTCTCTCTGCCGAAAAAATAGCCGCCATATACAAGGCACGATGGGAAATTGAATTGTTTTTCAAATGGATCAAACAAAACCTCAAGGTTAAAAGCTTCTATGGTACATCTCCTAACGCTGTCAAAACGCAAATATGGATCGCAATGATTGTTTATCTCTCCCTGGCTATTATAAAACAGAAATATCGTCTACCAAAAAGCATGTCAGAATTATTACACTTTTTGGAGGTAAATCTATTTGAGCGGAAATCACTCCTCTCTGTTTTTCAGCTCAACGAAAGAACGATCGACAACGGCAACAAAACCAAATATAAACAACTGAAACTATTTGAATATTAATTTAGATTAAAAAATCAAAAACAAAACAATCGCTATAAAATAAATAGGAAAACTATTTTCCAAAATTGCAACTTGACCGGTGTTTATATTTTTAACATATTGATATTATTCATAAGTTAACCGGACAGCAATGACTCGAAATCTTATACCATCTGAAGCCAAAGTAATGGCTGAAAATATAGGAGTTAGGATTGGAATAAAATATAACTATAGAGAGGATGGGATGCTTTGCTCATTTTCAAGACCGTCTGGCTGGATTTGGATTGGATCTGATTTGGTTTGGACTGACGGTTGGACTTCAAAATACTTATTAGGTTCCCTTCAAGTTATTACTTTATATAATACACAGGATAAGAATATTTATTTGCAGATCAATACAAAAACCGATGATGATGGAGATGGTTTTACTGAAAATGATGGTGATTGTAATGATAATGACAGTTCTATTTATCCAGGAGCTATAGAAATTTGTGGTGATGGAATTGATCAAGACTGCGATGGTAATTTAATATGCCCTAATGATTTTGATAATGATGGAGACGGTTTTACTGAAAATGATGGTGATTGTAATGATAATGACTCTAACATTCATCCCATTTGGGGGTCACGTCTGCCCTTGACTCTTATGTTGCAATTGATTATAAATAAGGTATGTCAAGACCACTTAGAATTCAATATCCGGGGGCCTGTTATCACATAATGAACCGGGGCAGGCGATTTGAGA
>JAYENH010000883.1:0-7478 GCA_034721995.1 Bacteroidota bacterium | reverse complement strand
GCTTTATTTCTGATAAAAAGGGAATTTCCTCTATTGCTTTTCCTGTTCTGTCAATATATTTTTCATTGTACAGGCTTCCGGGAAAAAAACCTGTTTGCCTATAAATAAAAGCAGGCCTGATTTTTACATCGCCTTTTATGTAAATACTGTCGATACTGATTCGAGGGCCTTTTGATAATTTCAGACATGCACTGATATTATCATTTGCAAATTCAAGACTGTCAAGAGAAACACTTGCAAAAGGATATCCAATGCTCTCGTAATAATTGATGATTTTTCTTTTATTCTGATTTAATTGTTTTATACTAATAGCTTTATCCTTTTGCCTTTCAAGTTTCAGCTTAAGTTTCCGTAGGTCTTCATTTGGAAAATTCAGAGGTAAAAGCTTTACCCATTTAAAAACCGGGCCAATTGTTAAATATGCCGATTTCTGTGAAGGTTCATCCACTAAGCTGTCCATTCGGGCAGTAAGATGCCCAAGCGAACGAAACGATTCAAGCTTTTCAGAAATAAAGAAAGAAAGCAGGGCTGAGTCTTTTAATTGATATTCGTGCTGATGTGGTATCTTTTTATAATTATCAGCATCGTTAATTATTATTATCAATATTCGATCTTGTATCTGGGAAAAAAGATCAATAGTTGATAATAAACTCAGCAATAGTAATATTATCAGAAATGTACGCAATTTTACAGAGAATTAATAAGGCTAAATATAAGCACAAATTATAAAATAGTAATTGCACCCAAACGCCAATAACTGTGTTTCAGCAATAAAAATTGTGATTATAAAAAACGAAACCACAGAATTCCCCCAATAAAATCCGAAAAAGCTACATCTTATTGTTCATAAAGCCCTGCTGCTCTAACACTTTAAGGAACTCGTTCGAAAAGAAAACATTATCCTGCTTTTTGTACCTGTTTTCGGTAAAAACCTGGGCAAGGGTTTCTTTCTGATTTTCTTCTAATAGTTGCTTTGTCAGTTCAAGTTCTTCTTTCTCTTTATACAGCACATTGATATCGGCAATAGAATACTCCTTATATTTTTCGTAATGCACCACTGCTTCTAATGGTAACCTGTCGGTAAGCCCGGGCGATTCGTCGGGATAGCCAACAACAAGGGTGGTTACCGGAACAACTGCCTTTGGCAAATCAAGGACATCGATAATTTTTCCTGCCATATAGGTTGTTGTACCAAGGTAGCAAACCCCCAGTCCATGGGCTTCGGCTTCGATGGCTACATTCTGTGCAGCCAGCAAAGCATCGATAGCAGCAGTAGTAAATGAAAGGAAATTATCGTAGCCGGGCTTTGCATCACGATTTTCGCACCATTTATTGAAGCGGTTAAAATCGGCACAAAATGTAAGTACTACAGGAGCCTGTTTTACCATATCCTGCTTGAAATGATTTTCCCAAAGCTGCTCTTTTAAACCTACATCTTTGGTTACCACAATAGAATACACCTGCATATTACCTGTTGTTGATGCACGTGTGCCTGCAAGTAAAATTTTGTTCAGAACATTTTCATCAATTGCAGTGTTCTTATATTTACGAATAGATTTGTGTGAAAAGATACTATCAATCATATTATATCTGTTTAAAATTATCGGGCAATATTAGTAATATTGAAAGGTTTAAACTAATTAAAATGTCAGTATTAAGTTTTTGTAAAACTTTATTAATCCGGTATGAAAAAAATTTCTATTTTTGTTGCACAAGCACAAATTAAATTAGCAATTGATAAGTACTATGAAGAAAGCACTTGTAATTATAGCAGTCTTATTCCTTTTAGGAGCTGCATTTTCGTCATGTAAGACAAACAAGCCATGTCCTGCTTATGGTCAGGTCGAAACGGAACAGGAAGCAAAGGTTTAAAAAAAATTGTACAGGCAATAAAGTTTTACTGCTTTTTTCTTTCGATGAAAGAAGAAATGCAAGAGGTGAAATTTATTTGTGATATTTTCGTTTTTCGTTTTGGTTTTCAAAATTAATAATCAAGATTTCAATATGCTGAAAGTAAATCAGAAACGATGAAGAGATTACTCCTTATAAATTTGCTATGTATTTATGGTTTTCTCGCTTTGGCACAGGGAGAAATTGATAAGGAAACGAAGATTATTTTCAGGAATGAACGATCGATAGGTTTATCCCTAAATTCAAATGGTTTTGGAATAGATTACCGCTATGGAAAATTTATTGATGGTTACCGAAAATGGCTTTTACAATCAGATATCAGCCTTTTAAAACATCCTAAAGAAATTCAATCAAGCTCGTTGTTGTACAACAAAAAGTTTGTTTATGGCAAGCTTAATACTGTAATAAATTTTCGATTTTTATTTGGTTATCAGAAAGAGCTTTTTTCTAAAAACGACAAAGGTGGGGTTGCAATACGGTATGTTGGGCTTATAGGCCCTACAATAGCATTTGTAAAACCAATAATGTATAAAATCACATACTATTTTGAAGAAAACAGGGTAGAGGATTTCGAAACATTCTACGACAACAGCAATCAACATTATATTGCAGGAGAAATAATTGGGAAAGCATCGTTTTTCGAGGGAATCGAAAACTCAAAATTGAAACCCGGTATTCACATTTCTAATGCATTAAGTTTTGAATACAGCATCAAAGATATTTACATAAATGCCATTGAACTCGGTATTGCCTTCGATTTTATTATTGATGAAGTACCAATTATGTATTCTGAAAATAAAAATTACCAACAGCTATTTACTACCTTTTTTATTTCTTACCGATTTGGCAAAGTAATCGACCAAAGAGCCATTTACAAATATCGCAATTAGCATTTGCAAGAAAACGCCAAATACTGCCCCGATTGGTCGGGGTAAACTGTTACTCTTGCTTTTGAAACAGTCATTTACATAAAATAATTCCTTAATTTCAAAAGCATCGAAAACCTTGTCTTTGAGGCTTTCTTACCTGCCTGCCGGCAAATGCAGGTCAAAGACCCGAAAATCACTTGTTTCCTTTCTTACACTAAACAAGTGTAATTGATCAGCCAAAAAAATAAAAGCAAATCATAGTTGCAACTTGATTACAGAAATGTTTTGTATTATATTTAAATATTGTACTTTTATAGCTTGAAAAAAAACGTGAAAGAAGACTAAAGAAATATAGTATTATGAAAAAGAAACATTTATTTTTTCTCGCAGGAAGTCTTGTAATAGTAAGCATTGCGATTATTTCATTTCTCTCAATTGACAAGGATGGCAAGTATGTGCCGCGAAGCAATCAGGAGGTTATTGTTAAAAAAGGATACCGAGGGGCATCTGAGTGGATTAGAAGTCGCAGGGCTGATACGGAAGGTAAAATTGATCCCGTAGCCGAAAAAAAAGCCCGTGCTGATGCTTATGCAATGTCGAAGCTAAAATCAACATCCGAAACTGTTATAGAATGGGTAGAAATGGGACCTGATAATGTTGGTGGACGTACCCGTGCAATTTTGTACGATAAAGACAATCACAATATTCTATATGCAGGAGCAGTTAGTGGCGGATTATGGCGCTCGACAACAGGAGGCCAATCGTGGAATCAAAGCGACCTTATAATTGTTGACGAAAATGATGCACCAATTACAAACTTAAATGTATCGTGTATTACACAAGCCGCCAATGGCGATATTTATTTTGGCACCGGCGAATTACATACTGCTAATGGAATGTTATCGGGTGTAAGTGGAAATGGGATTTGGAAATCAACTGATGGTATTACTTTCAAACGTTTAAATAGTACATGGGGAACATCTCAACAACAAAGTATTTTTGAATATGTAAACGAATTAGGTGTCGACCCAAATAATCCGGATCGCATTTATGCTGCCACGCACAAAGGAATTAGAGTTACAAACGATGGTGGTGAAACAAACTGGGAAACTGTTCCTGAAGGTATTTCATTAAGCAATTCTACGAAAGTCTGCCGCTCTTTAAAAGTAGCTTCGGACGGTAGCATTGTTACATCTATAAACGACAAAACTTTCTTATCGCATGATGGTGGCGAAACATTCTTTGACACTACATACGTACTTTTATCATACGATAATGGCTTGACTTACACTGACTCTGTTATTGGACCAAGATCCCCCAACGGACGTTTAGAGTATGCTATATCACCTACTAATCCGAATTACATTTATTGCCATGCAGCAAAATCTGACGGTACTTTGGATAATGTATATAAATCTACCGATAAAGGATTAAGATGGAAAATTATTGGCCCGGGAGGGTTTAATTTCCAAACTTTGGGAGATCAGGGCGTATATGATAATTGTATTGCAGTGTTCCCAGACGATACAGCAAAAATTATTACCGGTGGGCAGGCTAATATGTTCACATTCTCACCCTTAAAATCATGGGAAGTGGTTACAGATGGCTATGTTGAGCACAGCGATAATTATTCACATCTGTATGTCCATGCAGATCAGCATGTTATTGTTTTTCATCCAGAATATGACGGAATAACAAATAAAACATTTTTAATTGGTACCGATGGAGGAGTATTCATTTCTCAAAATGGAGGTTTAACTTTTACAAACCGAAACAAAAATTATAATGTTACTCAATTTTACACGGTTGCAAGCGATGGGCAAGGATTTCTTTTAGGAGGTACACAAGATAATGGAACTCAAATAAACAGGTTTACAGGTAATACCGATAAAAACTTTTTCGAGATTCGTGGAGGAGATGGCGGACATTGTGCTATGTCGAATTTAAATCCTAACATTTCTTTTGCAACAGTTTATTATGGCAACTTAAAAAGAAGTGAAGAAAAAGGAAGAGGCTTTGATACGGTTGGTAAATATTTCTATAATAATTATATACTTAATAGATATTGGGCAGGATTGGAAGGAAACATTGGGGGATCACCTGCCGCCGGATTTGTTACTTTATTCAAACTTTGGGAACAAATCGGTGATGAAAACAGTATAGATTCTGTAACTTACATTAATACTCCTGAGTCAATACCACTTTACCAATATGCCGATTATGAGAATGAGATAAACAACACTTATGATAATGTTTATATTGATACTGTACATTTCACAAACTCATTTGGCGAGAATTATGTTATGGTTAACTTAATTATCGGTGCAGGTGAAACTATTGTTGCAAAAAGTCAGATTAATGAGCTTCCAATCGAATTTGAATTACCATATTCTTTATACCCTGAAGAATCAATCAATATCAAAGATCAATATCAGGCTATGTTAGCAATACCATTACGTAATTCAACAACTGGAGAATGGAATATAATGCTTACACGTAAGCCTTTGCATTTTAATGTTCTAAAAGAACAACAACCCTGGGCAAAATTACTTCCCGATAATATCCAAACCCAATTAACAGGAAGTACACACTCATTTCGTGATATTGAATTTTCGGCTGATGGTGAATATATTTTCTTTGCATTTAACAATGCCTTATACAGGATTTCAGGTCTTTCAATGGCAAGGACACGAGCACAACTTACTTCCGATAGTACAGATTACAACCTTGATGCTAAGGCAATAAAATCCTTTAATTACAACATTAATGGCATTGGTATAGACCCGAATAATTCAGACAATGTTATTGTAACATTATCCGGATTCGGAATAAACGATAATGTTTGGGTTTCTGATGATGCAACTTCAGCCAATCCTGGATTTACAGGTAAACAAGGTTCTCTTTTAACAAAACTTCCCTCTGCCCCTGTTTTCGATGGAATTATTAATTGTATGAATTCTAATCAGGTAATGGTAACAACAGAGTATGGAGTTTTCACAACTGACAATATTTTTGATATCAATCCCGATTGGACTGAACAAAATAATAACAACCTGGGGCCAGTTATAACCCCTGCTATTTATCAGCAAACATGGGAAAACCAATGGACACCTCTTATTGAAAACCACGGATTTGTATATATTGGTACACACGGAAGAGGAATTTATAAATCTGAAACATGGGCCGGACCTGTTGCTATTGATGAACCTACAGTTTATAATTCATCTATTTCATCTTCATTAAATGTATATCCAAACCCTGTTGTTGATAAGGCACAAATTGAATTTCACCTTTCTTCTTCGGAAGATGTAAAAATTATGATTTACGATTTACAGGGGAAAATTGTAAAACAATTGAACCTGGGCAGGTATTCGCGCGGAAACCATACTACTAATATTGATCTTAGCAACCTTACCCCCGGAACATACCTTATTAATATGTTTCATAACAGCTCAAACAAGAGTACTAAAATAATTGTATTGTAATAATTAAATGTTTCATAGTATTTAGGCCTCCCGAAAGGGGGGCTTTTTTTATTTTTACTATTTTTGCACTATATTTCAATAATAAATATTTCAAAACTTATAAATTACGATTATGTCAAAAATTAAAATTGCTATTAATGGCTTTGGAAGGATTGGACGCAATGTGTTTAAACTTGCACTTGAACGCCCCGAAATTAAAATTGTAGGAATAAACGATCTTACCAACACAAAAACTTTAGCACACTTGTTAAAGTACGACTCTACTCAGGGAAAATTCAATGGTGAGGTTACTTTCGATGATGAGAACCTTATTATTAATGGAGAAAAATTTAAGGTTAGTGCAGAGCGCAGCCCGGCAAATATTCCCTGGGGAGAAACTCCTGATGTTGTTGTTGAAGCAACCGGAATTTTTCGCGCAAAGGAAAGCCCAAAAGGTGGATATGGCGATCATTTAAAAAATGGTGCGAAAAAAGTAATCCTTACAGTTCCCTCGAAAGATAAAATCGACAATATGATCGTGCTTGGGGTAAACGACGAAAATTTACGCCCAGAGGATCAGTGTGTATCGAATGCTTCGTGCACAACCAATTGTTTAGCTCCTGTGGTTAAAGTTTTAAACGATAAATTTGGTGTTGAAAATGGCTTGATGACCACCATACATGCATATACAAACGATCAGGTAATTCTTGATGGCCCACATAGTGATTTGCGTCGTGCACGCTCATGCGCTGTTTCACAAATTCCAACAACCACCGGCGCTGCAAAAGCTGTTGGAAAGGTTATCCCCGAACTGGACGGTAAACTCGATGGCATGTCGGTACGTGTTCCTAATCCTACAGGATCGCTTGTTGACCTTGTTGTAAATCTGAAGACAGAAGCCAGCATAGAAGAAATAAACGCCGCCATGAAAGAAGCCGCAAATGGCCCAATGAAAGGAATACTTGAATACACCGAAGATCCTATTGTATCGGTCGATGTTGTCCACAACCCACATTCTTCGGTTTTCGATGCTTTAAGTACAATGGTAAAAGGAAAAATGGTTAAAGTACTTTCGTGGTACGATAACGAATGGGGCTACTCGGCCCGTGTGGTTGACCTTGCCGTAAAACTGTTTTAATTTGAATATTGATTAAAAAGCCTCTCCAAAAACGGAGGGGCTTTTTTATGCCATTTGGTTTCTTTGAACGCTGAAACGCTAAGATACAGAGTTTTT
>JAYENH010000882.1:0-7499 GCA_034721995.1 Bacteroidota bacterium | reverse complement strand
ATATAGTCTGTCCTGTTGGGCAAATAGTTACCACCTTTCTGTATTTTTGCTCCATAACCTTCGCCATAAAGGCAAACATTTGTGGCATCAGGGAAAACAGCATTCATTTTTTCGGCAGTAAAAGTGTCTTGCAAAACGTTCAGCAAAAATACAGGAATTTGTGCATTATCGGTTTTACCCCCAAACCTTACTATTTTGCCGTCCCACATAATACGGATATTTGTACCATCTATTTTTTCGGTCCATACCCATTCAATGTCTTTCAATGCTTCGAATTCGGGCAATGCCCATTCACCTTCCATAAGATTTTTATATCTGCTTTCAGGACTTCGCAGAAACACTGTTTGTATTTTATGATATTCTTTCATCTTTTATATTTTTGGATTTGCAAAATTACAAAAGATTTGTTCAGTAAAATAATCAACAAAAAACCGGCTAAAACCGGGTTGACGTATTTTTATAGATTGCCACGTCCGTATGCCACACAACAATTTCAACAACACCCTTTATTCTCACAAGTCTGTCATCGAAAACCCTGTTTGTAAAAGTTTTTGCGGCTGCATTAATTCCTCAAGTTTTTTATCTTCAATTAAATTTAATTTTTGGTTTGCTTCAAAAATATTCAATTCATCAGATTTCATTAGATAGGCCAACTGTGAAGCTTTGTGATAACCTATAAAAGGGCTTAATGCAGTTACAACCGACGGGCTGCGGTAAAGTTTTTCGACCGCTTTCTGCGTATCAATTGTCAAGCCCTGAAATAAATTTTCACTTAAACTTTTGTTTGCGGCAATAAGAAGTTTCAGGCTTTCCAATATGGCATGGCCAATAACCGGCAGATACGCATTCAGGTCGAGGCAACCCTGTGCCGACAAATTACTGATGAGCATATCGTTGGAATAAATTTTATGAGCAACTCCAATAACAAACTCAGGGATAACAGGATTTACCTTGCCGGGCATAATTGAGCTACCAACTTGTTTTTGTGGGATGTTCAACTCGCTTTTGCCGCCTATATCAGAAGCCAGCAAACGAATATCGTTCACCATTTTTTCGAGATTTACGGCATGTGATTTTAAAATGGCATGCACCTCCACAAACGAGTCTACATTATTGGTTGCATCCGATAGATTTTCGCTGCGTGTAATGGGCAATTTTGTCAATTTCTGAAGTGCAGGCACAACCTCCATAATAAAAAAGCGAGGCACCGAAATCCCTGTCCCAATTGCACTTCCCCCCAGATTAACAACTTTTATGCGCTCGAAACATTTCGATACCCGCCACCAATCACGTGATAAAGCATCACTATAAGTGCTAAAAAGCATCCCGTAAGACGATGGCACAGCTTCCTGCATTTGGGTATATGCCACCCGAAGCGAGTTGCGGTGCTTTCTCTCCTGCTCTTCAACTTTAAAACGAAGCTGATTGATCCTTTCTTCGAGGTTTTCTAACAAACGGATTACAGCCACTTTCAAGGATGTGGGGATTACATCATTTGTAGATTGAAAAATATTTGCATGTTCGAAAGGATCTACAACAGAATAATCACCGGGACACTCGCCCAGCTTTTGCAAAGCAAGGTTAGTAATAATTTCGTTTACATTAAGGTTGATACTTGTACCTGCCCCACCTTGAATGGCCGGAACAATAAAACTATCGAAGTGCATTCCATCTGCCACTTCCACAGCACTTTCCGATAATTTATCGATAATTTCGTTCTTGATAAATGGGATAGAAAACTTTTTGCCGGGGTATTTTTGTGCCACGGCGTTTTTAAAACTCAGATAAGTTTGGTAACAAGCCAGCTTGGCAGTACCAATGGCCTTGTACCATTCCTTATGAAAGGCTGTTTTATCAGGAAAATTTTCCTGTGCCCTAAGCGAATGAATCCCGTATAAAGCATTAGCCGGGATTTCCTTCTCTCCAATAAAATCTTTTTCCGTGCGCATATAAAAGCAATTTTCGTCAAAAATAGCTATTGAATATGAATAAGCAAGGGAGTTGAGTTTTGGGGGGGTAAGTCTGGTTTTACATAGAACAAATTTTCTGAATATTTTTTTCCCGCAGAATACGCAAATTTCCCCTAAATTGTTTTTCTGCGTTGATTTGCGTAATCTGCGGGAGATACTTTTACATGATTACCATTTTCTTTGTCTGCTCAAAGCCCTCGGTTTTCAGGCGATAAAAATATGTACCGGCGGGCAGGTTTTTATTGCTGAATTTTATTGTGTGCTTGCCTTTGGGCATTTTCTCGCCAGGGGCAGAAACCTTGCGTGCAACATCTGCACATACCCGTTCGCCCACCAAATTAAATATTTCAAATTCCACCACACATTCCTTTGGCAGGTAAAATGAGAACTCGGTTTCGTTGGAAAAGGGGTTTGGCGTGTTTTGGTGAAGGATAAACGATTGATGATTGATTTCCCAATGAGATGATAGATTAATTTTTCCGGCTACCGAAATTTTATTTATTTCATATTTGCTGTCGCCTTCCTGCCACGATTGTACAATCAGTTCTGATTCCTCTTTATTTTGATTGTTCATTTTTTTCAGGAAAAATGAATTGCCGGGGTATATTCCGTCCTGTTCATCACTTAATTCATCGTTGCCCCATATTGTAATGGCCAAATTTTGATTGTTGAAAACAGCTGCACCAAGCAATAAACCGTTTTCAGCAAAAGCAGCAATCTCGTCGCCAATATTTGGTATTGTTTCCCACGAACTAAGCGGGATGCCCAAAGTCATAGAGGAACCTGTGTTTTTTATGTTTCGGTAATAAGTGGGTAAAATAACCTGTGAAACTGATTTTGCATAGTTAGCCGTATTGGCTGGATAATAAAAGCCTTGAGCTGATGTAACTTTTATTTTGTAGGCTTGCCCGGGCAACATATTACCAATTGCATTTAATCCAAAAGATGGCCAATATACGAGGCCATTGCCACTTTTCACTATTGTTATTTCACTTGATATTGAACTGAGCATCTGAATTATCGAGCCAGGTGTTATTCGTAAGTAGCCTAACAGGCTCCATCCTTCAGGTATATTTATAAGAGTGTTTTCGGGTTCAGCATTGTTTCCTTGTAAATACAATGTGTCAGCATTAGTTAGATTTATTTGGTAACCTTGTCCTATTACCATATCCCCTATATAATTGATGCCAAACATTGGCCAATACGCATCGCCGGTACCACTTTTTGCAATTACCACATTGGAGCTGATGCTCGAAAGCACATTAACAATATTGGAATCTGATAAATGCAAATAGGTTGAAAATAAGCTCCATCCGGCCGGCAAAATTATTTCCTGACCTTCAATTGAATACACCTGATTGTGTTTAAGTATAAAAACATCGAAACCTCCTGCCGATGTTACAGATGTACACGCAGCAGGATCGAAAGCAGTTGTTCCGTAAAAATATCCTGCAGTATAAATGTTTTCAGATTCATCAATAGTAATAGAATAGCCATAATCAAAATTAATTCCGCCCATGCTTGTCGCCCATATAAAATTTCCCGAAGCATCTAATTTAGAAATAAATATATCGTGCAGTCCATTCGATGTGTATGTAGAAGTTCCAATGCCGGGATCAAAATCGGCTGTTCCTTCAAAACTTCCTGTGGTATAAATATTCCCGGCAGCATCTAATGCAAGGGCATAGCTATGGTCGTTATTATTTCCTCCCATACTTTTTGCCCATATAAAATTTCCCGAAGCATCTAATTTGGAAACATATATATCCATGTTACCGCTTGATGTCAGGTTAAAAACTCCCGTCCCCGGATCAAAATCAACAGTTCCACCGTACCAGCCTGTTGAAATAACATTTCCGGCAAAATCTATTTTCAAGGAGTATCCCCAATCATCATCGATTCCACCCCAATTTTTGGCCCAAACAAAATTTCCTGATGCATCAAGTTTAGATATAAATACATTCTTCATCCCATTTGAAGCAAGATTACATTCTACAACAGAATCAGGATTGAAATCGACATTATCTTTAAAATATCCTGTAGTATAAATATTTCCTGATGTGTCAAGGCTTATAGATACGCCATAGTCATAAGAACTTCCACCAATGCTTTTTGCCCAAACAAAATCTCCCGAAGCATTTAATTTCGAAATAAAAATGTCGAAACCTCCATTTGAAGTAAGACTATTTGTTGTTAGGGAATCGGGATTAAAATCTCCTATCCCTTCAAATTTCCCGGTCGTATAAACGTTTCCAGAATTATCAACGGCAATTGAACGGGCATGGTCGTTATTGTTTCCACCCATGTTTTTTGCCCAAATAAAATTGCCGTCAGTAGTGAGCTTAAAAACAAATATATCGTTGCCTCCAAATGAAGTAAGATTGCAAATTCCCGGTCCGGGGTCAAAATCAACGGTTCCTCCAAACCATCCGGCAACAAGTACATTTCCGGCAGTATCAATGGTTACGGAATATCCCCCGTCGTTCCAATTGCTTGCACCCACACTTTTTGCCCATATAAAATTTCCTGACGAATCGAGTTTCGATACAAAAATATCGTCGTTCCCATTTGAGATAAGATAAAAATGACCTGCATTAGGATCGAAATCTACCGTGCCACCAAACCTTCCGGTAGTATAAACATTATTGTCAGAATCAAGTGCCACTGATTTTCCAAAATCCCAATCGGGTCCACCAAAATTTGCAGCCCATTCTAATTGGGGTTGCGCCAACAAGTTTGTGGCAATCCATAAAAAACTTAGCAGGAGAAATGTCTTTTTCTTCATCAAAAAATTTTTAAATAAAATTGATGCAAATTTAACTTATTGATATTAAACATTGATTATTTTTTGATGAATAATAAAAATTGTTATTTGAACCGATAAAAAGTGAAGTCTGGTTTGTAGGTTGAGAGGTTCATGATTCAATGTTAAAAACTGAAGGAGTTCAAATCCTTGAAAGCAAAGTAAATTAGCAATTCATGATGTTGTAGAGAAAACACATACAGATAAGGCAGGCGATTATCTGTCAATTTACGTTTTCAAATTTGCAAAACTCATCAACATTATATATTTTTATTATCTAAAACAAAAAGATGAAATACAAAGCTACTATGTTTTACAAGACTTGTATTTAAAATTGATTTATTTTAATTAAGAGCTTGTCAAAAAGGAGGATACAGTGAAAAATTTACTTATTGATTATTTTCGTAATAGAATGGACAAGGAACATTCAGAGGCTATTGGAGTTGATGAATCAGGCCCGTTAATTACCCTATCGCGCGATTATGGCTGTCCGGGAAAGAATATTGCTACGATGATTTCTAACGAGATACAGAAAAAATATGGGCAACAGTGGAAAATGATAAGTAAGGAAATTCTCGAGACCCTTGCCAAAGAGTTGCATCTTAATCCATCGGTAGTTCAGGATCTTGCCAACTTTGAAGACCGCAGGCTTACTGATTATATTGCCCTGCTTTTATCAAAAGATTATTATCCGGGCGAAATAAAAATAAAAAAAACCTTATGTGAAATAATCCTATCGTTTGCCAATAAAGGAAACACAATTATTGTTGGACGAGCCGGATTTTACATTTCCAAACATATTAATCGTTCGTTCCATATAAAATTATACGCACCAATTGAGTGGAGAATTGATTACATGAGCGAAAAGCGTGGACTGTCGTACCCCGATGCAATGAAATTAGTTGAAGAAATGAGCCACAAACGCGAGCAATTCCTTAACTATTTTGCTATTCAAAAAAAGAAAGATGTCGAATTTGATGCCCTCTATGATTGTTCACTTTTAAGTAGCGAGCAAATTGTATCAAAGGTGATGACTGAGCTTGAACAGAGAAATATATTGGAATAATGGATTTTTTAAATGCACGATTTTTCTTTTGTAAATGAGTGTTTTGAAAAATTTATATAACTCACAAATTTGAATTACTAAAACTTGTTATAAAAAAAACCGACCTGCCGGAGTAATATCCAACAGGTCTTTTTTTGATTAGAGGTTTCTGATAAGAAACAGGGATTAAATATATAATTTCCTTGTTATTTTTTTGTTATCCTGAAAAATACGCACTATGTAAATCGACGATGGAAGTGATTTTACCTCATGCTTAAATTCAAATTTCGTTGAGGTCTTTTGCTTTCTTACGTTGATAATTTCGCGACCGGCAATATCAAATAATTGAATTCTGACATTTCCCATTTCAGGATACTCGTAAGAAATTTTCAGATCACTACCTACAGTATAAATTTTCAGTTCATCGAAATTAGCATCAATTTTTTCGACTGCCAGTGGTGGATCTTCTTCGGGCGGAACATTTGATAAAGCTTGGGCCATAATAGTAAAACCGCAAAGCATAATGCCTGTCATCATCAGATAAATTTTAAATCTTTTCAATAAGGTTTTCATAATATTAGTTTTTTTGGGTTAATAAACTTTTGCCCGTTTTACACATTGTGTGCCACTGAGTGTAGTTTGCAATTAATCAGATAGTTTGAGTTGTTTATAAGCATTTTTGCGGCTTGTAAGTGTTGCAATACATTACAATTGGTGTTCATTTTCGTACAGGCTGATTAACGAAATGATCTTACTCCTACATTCCACTTTTTTATACCGGATATTGATAGATTCTTCCTTGGCAGGATCGGGAAATTGTTGCACAAGCAATGAAAATTAATAGTTTATTCCTGTCCGTCAAAAAGGTCATTCATCCAATTCATCCAATATTCAAAATCAACATTCACTAACAGGCTCAGGAGTTTTCTTTCCTATAAATCTAATAATCAGGAATAAAATAACAATGCCTAAAATAAATAATATCCATGATGGAATATTATAACTCGAAAGTAATGTTCCAAAAACCAGGGAAATGCCACCAACAGTTAAAGCATAAGGTAATTGTGTTTTTACATGGTCGATATGTTTGCACGAACTTGCCAGCGAACTAAGTATTGTTGTATCAGAAATTGGCGAGCAATGATCGCCAAGCACAGAACCGGCAAGAACAGTAGAAACTACATTATAAAAAATCTTCATCGAAGAATCGTGATCGAGGCCTGATTCTTTAGACAAAAGCCATGATGCGGGCAATATTAAAGGATACAATATCGCCATTGTACTCCACGACGAACCTGTTGAGAAAGCAACCAGGACGGCAATAATAAATGTAAGGGCTGGAATAAATACAGGCTTCATCTCAATTGACACAAGCAGCTTTGTGATGAAATCGGCTGTGTGTAAATCCTCGGTTAATTTGGCAAGCGACCAGGCAAGTATCAATATTAAAATTGCAGTTATCATCGTCTTGAAACCATTAATCAAGCTTTCGATGCTTTGTTGCAAGCTTAACAAACCTTGGCTAAGGGTAAGCACAACAGCAACTGTTACACCCGAAATCGACGACCAAAGCAATGCCTTGTAAGAATCGGCAGAACCTATTATTGCTGATAAATTTTTTGAGAAACCAATATTGCTGTTCCACGAAACAGATTCCAATCCGGTATATACAAGACCGCCT
>JAYENH010000881.1:0-1643 GCA_034721995.1 Bacteroidota bacterium | reverse complement strand
AATCAAGTAGCATTTTCTATGATCCAGTTGACGAACTCGTTTCGTAACCCCCGCTTACACGCTTAGCGTGTTTCTCCTTGGCAAATTGCCGCAGATTTCCCTCAAAAACTTTCAAGCGGCAGTTCTAAAATAGTCCACAATCCTCCGCCATTTTTTATCCCGTTTATACGATATATGACAATAAGTTATTGACGAATAGTTTGCCGTTTCGAATGACGAATAATTCTAAATTATATTTAAGCTAAAGTATTCTGACAAGCAGGCTTATTTGATTGAAAAGCCGGTATTTTAATAAATAATAGTTAATCAATTCTTTGTTGCAAATTATTTAACAGCTTACTATTTTTATATCAATAGCTAAAATAGGAGAAAGTTAAATGGGAAAATCTAAAAAATCAAATTTGGGCATAATAATTCCAATTATATTTGCGGTTATCATAATATTAATCTACTATTATTTACCTCGTGATACGTACCCTGAGAATGTTAAAAATACACTCAAGCTTGCCGGCGATAATGCCAATGAACTGCAATTGGTGTTAGATAATTATAAGAATGATTCACTCAAACTGGAAGCGGCATATTTTCTTATCGGTAATATGAGTGGACATTGTTTTGTCAATTATGTTTTGGAAGATACCAGCGAAAATGAAATTAAGTTTAATGTAAATGACTATGAAAACTATGACCAGCTAATCAAATCGTTTGATGAATTGGAGAATAAGCATGGTGTCCTCGATTTTAATAAAAAAGATAAATTTGAAGATATTAAAACTATTAAATCTGATTTTTTGATAAGACATATAGATGCCGCTTTCGATGCCTGGCGAAATAAACCGTGGGCGAAAAATTTATCTTTTGAAGATTTCTGTGAATATGTTCTTCCATATAGGGGAAGCAATGAACCACTCGAAGATTGGCGGCAGACCTTTATTGAATCTTATGTTTCTGTCAATTTGCAAATGACAGATTCAACCGATCCAATCGAAGCCGCCGCTTTAATCAATACTGATATTATGACTTATTTCACATTTGATCCTCGATATTATTACCATCCGACCGACCAAGGTTTAACCGAGATGCTTGAGAACGGTTTGGGGCGGTGCGAAGATATGACCAATATCACAATCTATGCTTTTCGTGCTAATGCACTTGCGGTAACTTCGGACTACACTCCATACTGGGCTAATACTGGCAATAATCATGCATGGAATGCAATTCTGAATCGTGAGAACAAAGTGATTCCTTTTATGGGATGCGAAGCTAACCCTGGTGAATATAAACTTCATAATAAAATGGCTAAAGCTTATAGGAAAATGTTCAGTGAGCAAAAGCAAAATCTTTATTTCCAAAAACGTAAACAGGAAAAGATGCCACGATGGTTAGCAGGTAAAAACTATAAAGATGTTACCACGGATTATGTTGATGTATGCGATGTTGCTGTAACTTTTGATAAAGAAATCCCAGACTCGGTTGATATTGCTTACCTTTGTGTTTTTAATTCTGGCGAATGGAAGCCTATTCATTGGGGTAAAATTGAAAATTCCACTACTACTTTTACAGATATGGGAGTAGGTATCGCTTACCTTCCTGCGTTATATCTTAACGAAGAAATAGTTCCCTATGGTGTTCCGTTTATTTTA
>JAYENH010000880.1:0-1643 GCA_034721995.1 Bacteroidota bacterium | reverse complement strand
CTAATATTTCGTGCATCAACACCGGTAGAAAGTTTTTGCGAAGTAGTTAAAATTGTTGGAATTGTTTTTTCATTGTCTTGAAATTCCCTTAAAAACTGTTCCCCAATTTCTCCATCGTTTGCTGTTACCCGAACACAATAATTCGGGTCTTTACTTTTTTTGTATTGATTTAGCATATCACGAACCATTGCAGCGTGCTCTTGGGTGGAACAGAAAATTATGGTTTTATCATTTATGTTGGCATTATTCATAAAGGTATGTACACGATAACGCTCTCTTGCAGGAATTACAATTTTTCGGTTAAAATCGCTTTCTTCATAAAGTTTTCCTTCTTCAATTACACCTTCTGTTACCGTATCATCCGGTGTATAAATATAATCGTCTATGGTGGTTTTAATTCGCTTTACTTTAAAAGGCGTTAAAAATCCGTCATTAATTCCTTCTTTTAGCGAATAGATATAAACAGGCTCACCAAAATATCGGTAAGTATCAACATTGAATTTTCGCTTTGGTGTTGCTGTTAAACCAAGTTGAACTGCCGGCGAAAAATATTCTAAAATCCCTCTCCAATTTCCTTCGTCATTTGCTCCGCCACGGTGGCACTCGTCAATTATGATAAAATCAAAAAAGTCTTTTGGATATTGATTATAATATGCAGTAGAAGTATCGTATTCAATTTTTTCTTGCACTTCATTTTCCTCTATTTCTGCCGTGTTATCATTTGCCATTAATGATTGAAAAATTGTAAAAAAGATACTACCGTTTGTTGGCACTTTACCTCTTTTCTTAAACTCTTTTGGTTTTATGCGAACCATTGCATCATCAGAAAAAGCAGAAAACGAGTTAAATGCCTGGTCGGCTAAAATATTACGGTCGGCAAGAAACAGAATACGAGGTCGCCTTTTACCATCACGATTTAAGTTCCAACGAGTGTGAAACATTTTCCATGCAATTTGAAAAGCAATAGGCGTTTTTCCTGTTCCTGTTGCAAGGGTAAGTAAAATACGGTCTTTGTTTTGTGCAACTGCTTCCAATGTGTTTCTTACTGCAATTTCTTGATAATAGCGAGCTTGCCAGGTTCCCGATTTATCTTCAAAAGGAACAGATGAAAATTTATCTCTCCAATCGTTTTGGTCGCTGTAAACTTCGTTCCATAATTCATCGGGCGAAAGAAAATTATCAACGAGTTTTTCCTCGCCTGTTTTCATACAGATTTGATAAATTTCTTTTCCGTTTGTGGAATAAGTATAATCCAGTTTTAGTTTTTTGGCATATAGTTTTGCCTGTGCAACTCCTTCGCCAACTTCTAATTCATCGCTTTTTGCTTCAACAACAGCAAGTTTAATTCCTTTGTAAACTAAAATATAATCGGCAATAAGTGGTTTTTTTCTACCACCGCCAACTTGTATTCTACCTTCTGTAATTTTGCAAACATTACGTTCACGTAGAATTTTCGAACCCTCTACAACACCCCAACTATTGGCTTTTAGTTTTGGGTCTATTAATTCGGCTCGTGTTTCGGCTTCGTTCATAGTTTTTTAATTTTCTTCATAGTAATATGAATAGTCAATTCCTTTCATAAACATTTCTATGCTGTTAATTTCGGTGGTTAAGGCATTTTCCAGCAGTTTTTTTAGTGAAAG
>JAYENH010000879.1:0-7504 GCA_034721995.1 Bacteroidota bacterium | reverse complement strand
CCAATACCATTTAACTGCTTCTTTGAGGCCTTTTTTTATATCGAATTTGGGATTGTATCCTAAAAGATTACGGGCTTTATCAATTGATGCAAGTGAATGGACTACATCTCCCTGACGCTCCGGCCCATATTTTGCCTTAACTTTTGTTATGCCTTTATCGAACTCGCTAAGATATTCCTGTATAATTTTGATCAACTCATTCAAATTTGTATTCTCTCCAAAAGCTACATTGTAAACTGTATTGATGGCTTTGGGATTTTTGCTTATTGCTGCAAGCTGATTGATTTGCACTACATTGTCGACATAAGTAAAATCGCGCGAATGTTTTCCATCGCCATTTATTACTGGTGGTTCCTTGGCCATCAAAGATTTTACAAATTTGGGTATCACGGCAGCATAAGCACCATCAGGATCCTGTCTGCGGCCAAAAACATTGAAATAGCGCAAACCAATGGTTTCGATATCATATAAATCAGAAAAAACATTGGCATACAGTTCGTTTACATATTTTGTAATTGCATAAGGCGACAGTGGTTTACCAATCCTATCTTCCACTTTTGGCAAGCCGGGGTGGTTACCATAGGTAGAGGAACTTGCTGCATAAACAAAACGTTTGATTCCTTCGTCACGTGTTGCAATCAGCATATTTAAAAAACCATTAATATTTACATCGTTCGTAGTTTTAGGATCTTTTATCGATCGGGGCACAGAACCCAGTGCAGCTTGATGCAAAACATAATCGACACCTTTAACTGCTGAATGGCAGGTCTTGATATCACGAATATCGCCTTCGATTAAAGTAAAATCAGGATTGTTAAGAAATGGTTCAACATTCTTTTTTTTCCCTGTTGCAAAATTATCTAAACAAACTACATTGTTTTGTTGATTTAAAAGATCTTCGATAAGGTTTGAACCAATAAATCCGGCACCTCCGGTTACTAATACTTTCGCGTTTGAAATCATTTTTATCTTTTATTTACATTTTTTCTTTTTCACAACTTTAATTAGTCTTTACAAGAAAGCTGTTGTTTTCCGAAAGTCTCTGATAAGAAAGCGTCAAGAACAAGGCATGTAAAACTTGCAAGTCAGATTCCGATAGATATCGGAATTACTTTTGTAAATGACTGACTTGCAAGTTGAGCATAACGCAGTTATATTTTCCTGCAAAGACTATTTTGCATAGTTAATTGCTCTGGTTTCGCGAATTACAGTTACTTTAACCTGACCCGGATAGGTCATGTCATCCTGGATTTTTTTAGCAATCTCAAATGATATTTTTTCAGATTGGGCATCATCAATTTTTTCGCTCCCAACAATTACTCTTAGCTCGCGACCCGCCTGTATTGCATAAGTTTTTGTTACACCCGGATAAGAAAGTGCAAGTGCTTCCAGATCGTTTAAACGTTTAATATATGATTCAACAACTTCGCGACGTGCCCCCGGGCGTGCTCCCGAAATAGCATCGCAAGCCTGAACGATTGGTGAAATAATACTGGTCATTTCTATTTCGTCGTGATGCGAGCCAATAGCATTAACCACTTCAGGTTTTTCCTTATGCTTTTCAGCTATTTTCATTCCGAGTATTGCATGTGGCAATTCGGGTTCATCATCAGGTACTTTTCCTATATCATGCAGTAATCCTGCCCTTTTAGCTAATTTGGCATTAAGCCCAAGTTCCGAAGCCATTATTGCACATAAGTTAGCGGTTTCGCGCGAGTGCTGTAGCAGGTTCTGTCCATAGGATGAGCGATATTTCATCTTGCCAACTAAACGAATAATTTCGGGATGCAAACCATGTATTCCTAAATCGATGGCAGTTCGTTTTCCAACTTCAATAATTTCTTCATGAATTTGTTTTTGGGTTTTCTGAACAACTTCTTCGATACGTGCCGGATGAATACGTCCATCTGTTACTAACTTGTGCAAAGCAAGTCGGGCAATTTCTCGCCGTACCGGATCGAAAGCAGATAGAATGATGGCTTCGGGAGTATCGTCTACAATAATTTCAACTCCTGTAGCAGCTTCAAGGGCACGAATATTTCGGCCCTCGCGACCAATAATTCGTCCTTTCATTTCATCATTGTCGATATGGAAAACAGTAACCGAATTCTCAATTGCAGATTCGGTAGCTACTCTCTGGATAGAGTGAACAATTACACGCTTTGCTTCTTTGTTGGCTGTAAGTTTTGCTTCGTCCATAATCTCATTTATGGTGGACATAGCTTCTGTTCTTGCTTCGGCAACAAGCGAACTTATTAGTTGTTCCTTGGCTTCTTCAGCCGACATTCCTGCAACTTGCTCAAGTTTTTCGACTTGTTGCTTGTGAAATTTCTCCAGATCGGTTTTCTTTTTCTCAACTAAGCTAAGCTGACTATTTAGATTCTCGCGAATGGCTTCAGCTTCATTTTTCGAAATATCAACTTCTTTATATTTTTTCTGAAGCTCATCTCTTCGTTGATTTACAGTATTTTCCTTTTGCCTTACCCTATTCTCTATTGCTGCAATTTTATTGTTTTTATCGCTTACGTATCGTTCGTGATCAGCTTTAAGGCTTAGAAACTTTTCTTTGGCTTCAAGGATTTTGTCTTTCCTAATGTTTTCTGCATTTTGTTCAGCCTCTTTAAGGATGTCAATACTTTTGTTGGAAACTGCATTTTTCCAACGAAAATGAATTATCACCCCACCTATAACTAATGCAGCAATTCCAATTACTATTACATAAATTATTTCCATAAATTTAATATATATATATATTTAAAAAAAAAGCCCGCATTGTATTCTTTAATAATTTAGAAAAACCCCTGTTCAACACGGGTAGAGCTGCCAGTCTTATTCTTGCTTCCACTGTTTTCAAAATGAAAAACCCCCGAAAGGGTTGAGGCCTGCCTTACAAAAACCGAGCTTTTCTCTAATATAGTTAATGTTGAGTTTTCAAACGCTTAAAGAAAAAATGCGGGCAAATATTATTTTATTCAAAGAACGTGGTACTACTCTTCTAAAATCTCGTCTAACTTATTGTTTATATCAATCAATTTATCCATTTCTTTCGACTCAATTGCATGATTTTTAGCTTCTATCAATTCTTTTGTCGATTGCAATGTTGTCATGGCTAAAGTATCAAAAATATTTCGATTAGAAAACTTTTTTTGATACTGATCCATTTTTTTTTTAATTATCTTTGAAGCTAACCTAAAAATCTCCTCCTCTTTCTCATCATTTTTATCTACCCATACCGGATATTTTTTTCCTGCAATGGTCAGATTTATTATTCTTGTGTCAGCCATTCATTAATTTTAACTATTTAAAAGAGCAATACATTTGTTTACTTCCCGCACTATATTGTTAATTTGTTTTGCAGCATCTCCTTTTTCCTGTTCTGATGCTTCAAAGTTTTTTGCCAATTTCAGCAAATTGTATTTGTGTTTTAATCCTTTTAGTTCATTATCTTTTTCCTTTACACGCTCAATAAGTCTTTCATTATCTTTGACTAATAACATGTTTTCAATTAATACTTTTTTTTGGACTGATTTAATTTTACTAATCTTTTCATTGATATTTGAACGCAAATCATCCATTATTCTTATTCTGTTTTTTTGTACAAAAATAACATTACAAACATACATACACAAATCAATTCCACAACAATAATTTGCATTATCTTTGACAACTTATTTTTTTGACAAGAACAATTTTCCATGATGTACCAGCATTTTTGCAAGATTTTAATCACTGTATTATTTCTTCCACACTCAATAATATTTGGACAAAGTAACTTTCCTCAAAATTATTTCAGGTCGCCATTTGATATACCAATGTACCTTTCGGGAAATTTTGGAGAATTACGATCTACTCATTTTCATACAGGTATAGACATTAAAACTCAGGGAGTTGAAGGGCACAGTATTTATGCAATAGCAGATGCTTATGTATCGAGAATAAAAGTGCAAGCCGAAGGATATGGGTATGCACTATATTTAACCCATCCAAATGGATATGTAAGTGTTTACGGGCATTTGCAAAAATTTGCCCCCAATATTGCCGATTATGTAATTGATAACCAGTATAAAAAGCAAAGTTATAAATTAAATCTTTTTCCCTCTTCCGAAATGTTTCCGGTTAAAAAAGGACAAATAATTGGCTTGTCGGGCAATTCGGGAAGTTCAAGCGGGCCACATCTTCATTTTGAAATTCGGGATGCCCAAAATTCACATCCGCTAAACCCTTTGCTTTTCGGTTTTGATATAAAGGACAATATTCCTCCACGAATTTATTCCATAACTCTTTACCCGATAAACAATTACAGTTTTATCGAAAGGGTAAATAAGTCCTTCCTGTTTTCAGTAGATAACAAAGAATTGAAAAAGGATACAATTGAGGCTTTCGGCGAAATTGGCTTTGGCATTCGTGCCAACGATTTTTTAAACGGCTCGCACAATAAATGTGGAATTTATATTTTGGAACTGTTTGTAAACGAAAGAATTATTTACAGCTACAAAATGAAAGAGCTTGATTTTTCTGAATTGCGTTATGTCCAAAGTCATTACGATTACCAATATAAAACTAAAAAAAACAGATACATTCAAAAGTCGTTTGTTGCACCCAATAATAGTTTAAGCAACTATACCACTGTTGAGAACAATGGAATTGTACTAATTAAAAGCGATAGTGTTTATAGCATTAAATATGTTTTATATGATGCATATCAGAATAAAAAAAGTATTGCTTTTTTTGTAAAGGGTGTTGAACCTATTGGGATTGATACAATAGTTAAGTTAAGCGAATATACTCGTGCCATGCCTTGTATGCTCAAAAATAAGTTTACAACAAATGATATTGAGCTGATTATTCCTAAAAAAGCCTTGTACGATGATTTGTTTTTTAATTATTCTGTAGATGATCCTGTTAGTGGTTTGTATTCAAAAGTCCATCATATTCACGAAGATATTGTCCCCTTGCAAAAAAGTTACAGTTTGCGCATTAAAGCCGAAGGATTGCCAGATAGTTTGCAGTCGAAAGCCCTGGCAGTTTGGGTTGTAGGCGAAAGGAATAATTATAATATTTATAATGCGGGAGGCGAATTTAAAGATGGATTCATTGAAACAAGCCTTTCAAACTTTGGCAACCTGGGAATTTCTGTTGATACAATTCCGCCAAACATCAGGGCAATAAATATTTCGGAAAACAAAAATATGGGCAACCAAAAAACAATTAAATTTAAAATTACCGATGATTTATCAGGAATAAAAGATTATGAAGGATTTATTAATGATAAATGGGTTTTGTTTCGATACGATGCAAAAAAGAATTTAATTTATTATGAATTTGCTGATAATAAGATTTTTAAAAACACGAATCACAAACTCACACTTACCGTGGTTGACAATAAAGATAATCAGTCAGAATATACAGTAAATTTTAAGTGGTAGCTTAGAGGAGAAATACCTCGTGGAATCTCTTAATGCATGATGCATGACAAAAAGAAGCGTAGACAATTATCGAAACTATTAACCAAATCATGGGATTATTGTTTTTTTTGGATAGCAAATAAAGTGATAAGCACTTATAACAGCGAATCTAAACAAAGGCAACAAACATCAATTAGTCGTTCAGCATTGCAACTGCATGACAAGCGATTATTCCTGCTGTTTCGGTACGAAGGCGGCTGTTGCCAAGGCTTATTGGAGTGAATCCCGCTTTTATTGCTGCTGTTATTTCTTCTTCCGAAAAATCTCCTTCGGGGCCAATCAGAATAGTGTAATTTTCTTTTGGCTTGATTTTATTTTTTATATGAACCCTTTGTGTAGGGTAGCAATGTGCTATTAGTTTTAAGCCACTGAAACTGCCATTTATAAAATCATTGAATTTCAATAATTCATTTAACTTTGGATGATAAGCAGTTAGCGATTGTTTAACCGAGGAGGTAATTATTTTTTCGAGACGTTGGTTACGGATCATTTTCCGCTCCGAGTGTTTGCATAGCAAAGGGGTAATTTCATCGACCCCAATTTCGGTAGCTTTCTCAAGAAAGAATTCAAAACGATCGATACTTTTTGTAGGGGCAACGGCAAGGTGAAGGGAATAATCGCGTTTTCCGAAGTCTTCGGTTTTTTTCTGTACTTCAACAATACATGCTTTTGCTTTATCCTGAATAATTTTTGCTTGATAAAACCCGCCCCTGCCATCAATCAGGTTAATATTATCGCCTTTTTGCAAACGTAATACACGAATACAATGCCCTGATTCAGTTTCGTTGAGCTGATAAATATTGTGTTCGATATCCGGGGTGTAAAACAGATGCAATTAACTTTTTCCTTTATTGGTTTCCTTGCTGCTTTTTTTTATGGTGAGCTTCGATTCCTCGCGTTTAAGCAATCGCTCGATATTCTTTTGATGCGTTAGCAAAAGAAGTACAGCAATTATCATCGAGAAAATAATAAGGGAAATTGTAGTTGTATTAAATACAAATAACATTAGCACAGGAAATGAAAAACCGGCAATCATTGCACTAAGCGAAACATAGCGCGAAAAAACTAATGAAACCGAAAATATTCCTATCAAAATAAGTGCTGCTGCCGGGTGTATGCCGATGATTATTCCAAATAGTGTTGCAACTCCTTTTCCTCCTTTAAAACCAACATAAACAGGAAATATATGGCCAAACAAAGCAGCCAGGCCAAAAAGCAACTGGATATTTATATAATCGCCGGAGGCAGGAATGTAATAATCTGAGAAATAAATTAGTTTAACAGCAGCCCATCCTTTAAATACATCGAAAATAAAAACCGGGATACCGGCTTTTAATCCCAATATCCTGAAAGTATTTGTTGTTCCGGCATTACCACTGCCATGTTCTCTTATGTCGATACCGTAGAATACTTTTCCGATCCAAACCGATGTAGGTATCGAGCCTAATAAGTAGGCAACAACAACTAATATGACATTAAATATGTAAGGTTGATATATCATATAGTGATTTAAACAATGGTCAAAAATACAAATATTAATGAAAATGCAATGATTATTGGTTTGGTTTGATGGAGTAGGGCAAATTCACTAATTCTGAAAAATAATATATCGTGTCAGGGTTAATCGGGAGTGTTGGAGCAATTGTGTGATGGAGTGTTTGGGTAATTGATAGTACTTCACAATACTACATAACTCCAAGACTTTATTTCAACTGTCTGGCATCTAACTAAAAAATATGAGAAATGAACAATATTTGCAATTTTTAGTCCCCCCGGTTTAATATATCTTTACAAGCAAATAAATTAATTATTCTTTGTTATGAATATGAACGATTTAATAAGAAAAAACAGGAGCTATCGTCGTTTTTATCAAGAAGTAAAAATAGGGAAAAGTGAAATTCTCAATTTTATTGATTTAGCCCGGCTTTCGCCCTCAGCAAGAAATGCCCAGCCCATGAAATATTTTATTTCGAGCAATGAAGAAAAAAACGAATTGATTTTCGCAACACTTTCCTGGGCAGGCTACCTCAAAGACTGGC
>JAYENH010000878.1:0-7520 GCA_034721995.1 Bacteroidota bacterium | reverse complement strand
GAGAATAAGTTCCAGCCGACAAGCCTGAAATAGATGAACTAACTGCACCTGTGCTCCACAGGTAGCCATAAGCCGCTGTGCCACCGCTTACCGAAGTACTAATTGAACCATCGCTTCCTCCTGCAACCGTAACATGGCTTACAGTTCCTGTAACAAGCAACTCTGCATTTTGAGTTACATTATAAGTGTCAACTATAGTACATCCGTTGTTATCGGTCGAGGTTACGGTGTATGTACCTGCAACAAGGTTTGAACGGTTTTGTGTAGTTGTACCATCATTCCAAAAATAAGAATATGGCGATGTGCCTCCATAAGCCCAATGTGAGATAGCACCGGTATTACCGCCATAACAATTTATCAGGGTTATCATGTAGCCGGAATTCAGGACTGCAGGTTGTGTTACAGTTTGGGTGGCTGTTGAAGTACAACTATTTGAATCGGTTATGGTAACTAAATAAGTCCCGGCAGTCAGGTTTGTCAAGTCCTGTGTGGTTGCTCCACCTGTCCAGAGATAGGTATAAGGCGGGGTGCCACCGCTTACGGTCAGATTAATTGCGCCATCAGAACCGCCGTAGCAACTCACATTTGTTTTTGCAAATGACTTAGAAATTGATGTTGGTTGCGTAATTACATACGATCCTGTTGCAACACATCCATTGGCATCGGTGCACGTTATAGTATAAGTACCTGCGGTTACATTGGAGATGTAATGTGCAGTACTTCCATTACTCCAAATAAATACATCAGGAGCTGTGCCGCCACTGATATATATAGATTGATACCCATCGCTACCGCCGTAACAACTCACATCTGTGTGGATATTTGAGTAAACAGAGTAAACTAAAGGTTGGGTAATAGTATATATTGCTGTTGCTTCGGCACCGTAATAATCGGTAACTGTAACTGTATATGTTCCTGCAGGAAGGTTCCAAATATCTCCGTTAGTCCAACCTGTAGACCAAAGAAATGTATATCCGGGTGTTCCTCCTGTCAGGGTTAAATCAATTTCGCCATCGCTGCCGCCATTGCACGAAACATCGGTAACTACACCGGCAATATTTATGTTGTTTGTCCAGTGTACTTTGTTGTATGGGTCGTAATCGTAGGTCTCGCCTGCGAAAACACCAATTGCATTTTCGAAGTAAACATCGCCTCCGTTTACCGATTTGTAAACATTATAATATACATCGGTATTATCGGGAAAATTGGCATACTCGACCGTGAAGTTTTGAGTGTTGTTTAGGGTAAGGAACCTGCCACCTGTCTGTCCTTGTGAAAAACTACAATGGCTGAACGGATAGTTGGTGTCGACCACAGCACCCGATTTTACATATACGCCCTGGCTTACCATGTCGATAAAGTCGGTATATACAGCACCTATTGTCCCGCCTGAATTTACTTCGATGTCCACATCTGCACTAGCGCCATAATTCGATTGAATGGTAACTTCGTTTCCATACGAACCGATTGAGTAAAATTCGCCACCTGAATTTACCGATAAAGTGCCTGAAAATGTCGTTAGCACAGAGTTTGCGTTAAGGGATAATTCTCCGTTGCTATTAATATCAATTGACCCAGCCACATAAATATGAGAAGCGTTTGTTTTCATTTCACCTGTATTAATTGTAAGCGAACCGCCACCCAAGACTCTAAACTCATCAACTATCAACAAATCGTAGCCATAAGATGATTTATCAACAACAACAAAACCAAAATAACCATTTGAGGCTCCCATGTCAATTTCGGTGTTGCCACCCTCGAAATGCAGTGTACTTGCATGATCGTTCCAATCTCCGGTAGCAGAATTGTTTGTAAAATCGCCTTCGAAATAGTAATCATGTGTACCTGAATTTAAGAAGTTTCCTGCAGCAATTTCAAAATCGCCAATTACCCGAAAATCATCATAGGCATAAAAACTCGAATTATTTCCTTTATCAAGGGTCAAATAACCAAATACAACATCGGAAGAAGAAACATTGAAAGTTTGAGTTACGGAACCATCAAAGATAAAGCTATTTGAAATATCGGCATTAAATCCGTCATAAATACTAATAGTAGTGTTGTAATCGATAAAATCGTCGGCAAGGTATACCGTGGTGTTTGCATCGTTGACATTGAAACCTGCCCCGTTTTCAATAATCAGGTCGCCATCGATATTAACAATACCATTATCGTTTACTTCGAATGTGCCTGTAATTGGATGTAGATTGTTTGTTACATTTACCTGTAAGCCTGTTAATAATTCCAGATCGGCATAACCGGTAGAAGTTTTATCAATTACAAGGTTATAAAAAGTTTCATCGGTGGTAATATCGCTTGTCTGGTTGCCATAGAAACAAACCGCATCATAATATTCATAAAAACCATAAGTCCCTACATTATTTGTCCAGTCGCCACCAACATAAAGTGTATCTGCCGAGCCGAGTGTCCCACCGTCAATAATCACATCATTACTAATTCTTGCTGATTGGGTATTGCACAATAATTCACCTGATGTTTTATTTACGTGTAGGTTGTACAAAGCAGAGCCTTGATGGTTCATTGAAAGGTAAGGATCGCCTGTACCATAAAATTCCAGTGTTCCGCCAGCCGGATTGTAAGTATCGTACACGTAAAATGTTTTTGGAGTGCGAATTGTTCCGCCTGTAATATTTGTGGTGAATGTATGTGTCGAATTATGTATCCTAATAGGTGCATTATGAAAGTCAAGTACCCCACTGGTCATGGTAACGGACGCATTGTTGGTATAAGGCCAATAACTGGTTGAAGTAGTACCACGTACATCCATTGTACCATCATATACAATTTCAATGCTTCCGTTCAAGTCGATATATTGACCGGCAACTTGTGTAATATCCAGTACTGCCGTTGAACCGCTAACTTTAAACGAACCATAAAGACCAGGATCGGCAAGATCCCCTACGGTACACTGTCCGTCATAAACTTCTAAGGTGCCATACCAGTATAAGCCCAGGAATGTATATCCCATATCAAGGTCGTCAATAACAACATCGGTACCTGAATAGCTGGTAACAAACTTTCCTGTTGAATTTAGAAACAGGTTGTCGATATTCATATCGTCGTAAGCCCATGTGTGGCCATAGCATCGAAAATCGTTTGTAATATCTGTGGGTCCGTGGAACAAGAGATTAGAGCCTCCTGAGTTTTTAGTGAAATCATAGAAGGTTTCGCCATAACAATATTGATAATAACCGGTTCCGTCGAAAATTACTTTTGCATATTCTTCGTAGAAACCATAAGTACCAACGGCATTAAGCCAGTCGCCACCACATGTAATGGTTAGTCCGTTGCAATCGAAGTTTCCGCCAGATATGCTTATGTCTCCTTTAACAACCAGGGAGTCGGAATAATTATTAGCTAAACCTAAGGAAGAGGAAACATTAATAATCAGGTTATTGAAATAATCATCTACATTGGGCTTTAAGGTAACAGATGGTGTACCTGCAAATTCAAAGGTCCCATAATTACAAAGAAAATGCCCCCCGTTATTGATCATCGACCCGTTCAATATTACTTTTTCCATTGAATAGGAATTAAATGCTGATCCTGAATAAATTGTAAGGCTGCCATTTATGGTCAGGTCTTCGGTAGACCAATAGGAAACCCCAAAATAAGCCCCTCCGGTTTTATAGCTATAAACATTGTTAAAATAGCAACCCGACTCATAGCTCTGTATATACTCAGTACTTGTTCCCTGAAACCAAACTTTTCCATTATTCATTTGTACATTGGCCCCTGAACCAAATATCCAGTTTCCGTAAACCCGGAATTCGGCATTAGCAGTAATATTAGCTTGCGACCCGGATTCCCAGTAAATATCGCTAAAGCAATACAAATCTGCATTTATATGGTTCATTGCAAATGTGCCATAAATATGTACTTCATTGTCTACATCCAAATCGTAGCCCCCAATGGTTAATGTTGCCCCACTTTCTACCGTAAGAGTTTTTGCATAAGCGTGGGCCGCATATATATACGGGCTGTAAAGTGTGCCTGATGGAATTACAACATCGGTAGTTGATGAGGGTACATTATTGTCGTTCCAGTTGCCTGCGGTGTTCCAATTTGCGGAGACATCGCCTTCCCATAAACCGGCAGTGGTTGTTTCGACCAGAATATCAACATTTGCGGAGTTTGCATCGTTTGCCCAAACCACAACACCGTAATAGTCGTAATGGCTCACTGTTGCAAAAAAGCTTTCGTCGTTTGTGCCGGAGTTGGTAGAATGAGCTACATAATCTTCACGTTGCTGATAATATGGCCCTCCATACGAACTAAACAGGGCCATGTCGAGGTTGGCACTTCCATAGTTATAATCCATACTAAACTTGTATGTTCCCGGTGTCAGGTAAATATCCCATATTTCGACAACATCGTTTGCAGGCCACGAATGTGTTGTTGTAGTCCCAACACTTAGTGTTTCTGTCCACAGTTCAAATTCGGTACGTGCATTTCCCGAACCGGAAACACGGTACGTTTTGATACCACGGGTTGTATTATTGAGGTGATTTTGGTCGAAAACAACAAAATCTACATCTGTTGCCCAGGTCGAAGATTCAACTTCGTTCGAGAAATCATCGGAATCATAAAATTTCATGCTCCAGTTACTGGTGCTAATGTCATCGGTACGTATACCTGCCACACCCCAATTCGAATGGTTGTCGTAAATTTTATAATATGTAGGGTCGGTTGTTGTTGTTTGGGCAGCATCCGAACTTAAGGTAATAATTGAACTTCCGGTTACGAACGAGAAATTTCCCCAGCTACCATCTGCCGCTATTAAAGTTCCTCCACTACTATATTCTTTAATTTTCAACCTTCCCTGAGTAGAATTCAGGCTTGAAGGTACTGTCCAAAGGTAACTTCCATCGTTTGGGGTATTCGATTCGAACAAAGTCCAGCTGCTTCCTGCATTGGTTGAATAATATAGCTTGCAATATGAATTTGAATACGTGTCGTGATCCCATGTTACTTCGTATACATTTCCTGAATATACAATTTCACCATCACCATTATGACTATACCCAGGGTCTCCATTAGGTGCTGTAAGCTCAATTGATGCCCCTGTTTGTCCTCCGGGAACAATAGTTCCGACTAAATCGCAAGTATTATAATTTACATAGGATAATCCAGAATTCCATGTATTGTGCCGTATTATAAAGCTAGCACTGGTATAACCCACACCGGTATTCGAATGGCCGGGTGTTCCATGATGCCAGGGGCGGTTTGCCCCGGTTTCGGTAATACACCAGGCAAGATATTGAGCAGATGTTCCATAAAGGTCTGCTCCTGTGAAAGAATAACCGCGTTGTGTTGTTTCGGTAATAAAGCCATTAAGCCAGTTAGATGGTGATGTGCCACCACCGGCATTTGTGCCCATTTCATCGGCAAAGTCTTCCTGCAAATCGGAAACATTATAGTCATTTACTGTACTTCCTCCCGGAACCGGATCAACTCTATGGAAATGATATTTTACCAGATTGCCATAGTCGTTACTTGAAATCATACTTCTATGGTCGTGATATGCCAAAGCCATTGCAAAAGCAGTAGGTGTACATCCATAGCTCCAATCATTATATGGTGTATAATCCTCATTTGCTATAAGGTAGTCAGTATTTATACTTTTCAAACTATTTCCTGAAGTATGTTTGCTCCATTCTTTGTCAACATCTTTTGGAATCACCCACATTCCCTTTTTAGAATATTCAGGCCGCTTTTTAACTTCCTGAAACTCTGCTTCAGACAAGCACTCCGCTGGAGGGAATATTTTCACATAAGCTTTTTCGCTGCCATTTGTGTAACAGTACCATTTTATCAGGTCGGTCATGTAATAGTTTTTCACATGCTGAATATCGTCACCCAGCTTTTCTGTTGCCAGTTCGATAACTTTATCGTGCCAGGCATAGTCGTCCGAAATACATTTCTGGTATCCAACAATAGGGATAGTAGAATACCTTGCCGACATTAAAATATGGCCATATTGGTCTTTCATCCACCGGCCACGTTTTTCGTCAACTTCACTTTGCATACACAAATCAAACTGATTCCTGCTTTCAGGAAATTCCTGTCCAACAGCAAAGTTTAACATGAATCCAATTATTTCGTCATCAAGCGAATAAATCGGAATTGGTTCATCGGGGTAAACATCGCCCCAAAGCATTTGAGCCCAGTTGTTGCCAACTTCCTGGACTTTGTCGATAGGCACAATATCTTTTTGTGCCTGTTGGGCATGCTTTTGCTGCGAAAAAGCTGTAAGCCCAAAAACTACAAATAGTAGAACAATAAGGTTTTTCATAATCATTTTCTTTTAGTTTGCTAAAAATTTACTTCTCTCAATTTGGTTCAAAAACAATTTTCTCATTTCATGGTACCTCCTTTTTTTAATTATCACACCATCCCTTACGATAAAGTTTCTGTGAGTCTGGGTTTTTAAAATTATCACCAAATTTAAGGTAAGTTTTAACGCGTGTCAATAGCTAATTTGAATCCGGCTGATATTATTTATTATTCGGCTGGTTTGATTGAGAATTTGGTTTTTTGTAGCACTCAGGGTTTGACTCGAAGTCAAGCCCTGAGTAGACAATCAACAAAAAAGAAAAGCCGGTGCAAAACACCGGCTCTTCATCCTTCATTTCAAAATCATTAAATCTATTTATTATTGATTCGGTCTCATTAATCATCAATCAATCATCAATAATCATTAATCAGAGATTTCCATTTGTTTTGTCATAACAAAATTGTTGGCAACAAGGCGATAGAAATAACTTCCGTTGGCATATTTACTACCATCGAATTCTACCGAATATTCGCCTGCATCATAATTTCCGTTTGCAAGTACTTCTACCGAATTACCGAGCACATCAAAAACCGTAAGATTTATTTCTGATGCTTCGGGCAGGTAGAATGATATGCGGGTTGTTTCCTTAAACGGGTTCGGGATGTTCTGGCCCAAACTGTAAGCCATCTCGTCAATTGCGCCAAAGCTGACTTTTCCCGCTATTTGAATATCATCTTGTTCGTACAATCCGTCGCCTTGTTCCCATATTTCAATAACAATAATGCGGTTTGAGATACCATTCCAGATACGCAGGTTAAAGTCGTTGCCCGATAATAATCCATCAACCTCGGATGAATATTTATCGTTGCCCCAAACGGCAATTGCCATGTTTCCGCCTGTAAAAACAGAACCTCCTACAAGATTTCCATTAGCATCAAATACACCAATTTCATCACCAATCATTGGTAATTCATCAAAGGCATTTTCAGGTATTCCAATTGTCATGTTGTTGCCGGTGGAATTTAATTGATCGTAAAATACAGGTATAGTTGGTTTAAAAACAGATTTCATCGAAACCGAATTGGCAAGATAAGTAAGCGTTGATGCAACAGTAAGTTTAGCCTGATATCCACCACCCGGCAGCATATTTCCGATCATGTTTAAGTTGAAGCCCGGCCAGTAAACTTGTCCTGCCCCATCTTTTAAGATTGTAAGATCGGCA
>JAYENH010000877.1:0-7522 GCA_034721995.1 Bacteroidota bacterium | reverse complement strand
ATTTAATGTTTCTACAATAACCAGAATAGAAGTATTGGGATGGCATAAAATATCAGATGAAGAAAATTAATACTCCTGATGCGATTATTGCTGCAACAGCACTAACAAATGATTTTATTGTGGTTACACGAAACGAATCTGATTTTGAAAGAATTACAGATTTAGAAATATATAATCCATTCAAAGATATTTGAAATATTATGAAAATAAAACCTGTACTCTTACTGGCGATTGTGTCGATTATCTTATCAGGATTGAATTCCTGTAATAACCAAACAAGCGAAAGCTCCGAAAAAGATACTTCGATAGTTGAAACAATAGATGCTTTTCCGTTGCTGATGCGGCATTTAGAACGCGAAAATGATTACATAAACAACCAGGCACCATCGGTTATCCTTGCTTCTGATGTATATGCTGAATTGGGCAAAAACATACACATTATTGATATCAGGGAAAAAGAAGAATATGCGGAGGGACATATTAAAGGGGCCGTAAACCTGAATCAAAAGGACATACTTGATTATTTGTTGAACGATATTGTTCCATCGAATTTTGACAAGATAATTATAGTATGCGAAAACGGCGATGCTTCTACTTATGTGTCATCTGTTTTAAGCCTGATTGGCTATTTCAATATTTTTGCCCTGAAATACGGAATGTGTTCGTGGAACAAAGATTTTGCAAAAGATTATTGGCTATCGGCAATCAAAAAAGATTATTCTGCCAAACTTGTATCAAAAACCGATTCGATGCCTGAAAAGGGCGAATACCCAAAATTGCCAAGTTGCGAAATGACCTGTGCCGATGCTATGGAAAAAATGGCAAAGGATTTATTAGATGAAAATCCATCGCAGTTAAAAATTTCCATCGACGAATTGCTTGCAAAGCCTGACGATTATTTCATTATTAGCTATTTGCCTGAGAAAAAATATAAAGCAGGCCATATTCCCGGTTCTGTTCATTATGCCCCGCGGGCCAGTCTGCGTCGCGATTCGGCTCTAAACACACTTCCATTGGACAAAACAATTGTTCTATATTGCTATTCGGGCCATCATACTGCTGCTGTTACAGCATACCTGAACCTGCTGGGCTACACCGCCAAAAACCTCGAATATGGTTCGATGGGTTTTATGAACAAGCAAATGAAAGAAAAAGGAGAGAAGCATTTTTCCTCAAAAAAAATCATGAATTATCCTTTCTCGGTAGGCAGTTCTCAGTAAGCAGTTTCCAGTCGGCAATCCCTTAATCGCCAGGCGATATAACCTGATATCCAACTTATTTAGATTAGCACCATAATTTATTATGGTGTTCGTATGATTAGACTCCAATCGTCACAATCTCAGAGAAATAGCGGGTGAGTTAAATGATAGTGCTATTTTGGTCCAATACAATCCGAACATTGTAACAGTAATATCTTCTTTGCGAAAATTCCATTTCGGTAAAAAGAAAATAATATCATAAAATAATATTTGTTGCAAAATATGTTTTTTATGTGGAAATTTGTTGTTTGATAGAATGTTCGGCCACTAAGAAAATATGCACATTAATTATTGATATATGGAAACTCAATCACGGATACAACAAGTTACAACAGTATTAGGAGAATCACTCGTAGGTGAGACTATCACAAAACTCGCTCAGATTGAAGAGCAAAAATGTTTGAAAAAGATCGGCAGGATAAAATCAGAATTGTTGCGATATGAAAAACAATTTGCAATTAATAGTGAAGAAGCCTGGGAAAAATACCAGAATGGTTGGCTTGGTGATGATTTTGATATTATGGAATGGATGTCCCTTTTTGAAAACAAGAAGGCATTACAAAGGCAATATGATCGCATAACAAAGAATTGAACAATCCAAAAAAAACCTACAAAAGTGGTGATTTACTATTGCGAAAAATTGTAGATTTGCAATTGCGAAAAATTGGTGATTTTACTTTTGCCATTTACAATCCCCAAGAAATATAAAAAAACTATGATTAAGCAGATTTTGGCAGATGATATTGTTATTGACATAACCGAAGCCGAATATATTCCTCCATACAAAATTCGGCTGTGGTTCAGTAATGGAACCGAACAAATTGTAAATTTCGAGTCGTTCTTAAAAAAATCACATCACCCTGAAATAAAAAAATATATCAATCAGGATATGTTTAAAAATTTTTCTATTGCGGGTGGCAGGTTAGATTGGAACGATTATGATTTATGTTTTTCAATGAAAGACTTGTATGAAGGAACTGTTTAAAAGCCCCCTCTACCCAAACATCACCCTAATCTTTTCGAGAGCCTGGGCCAATTGGTCGATTTCATCAAAAGTATTGTAAAAAGCATACGAGGGCCTTACCGTACCATCAATGCCAAAGCGGGTCATGATGGGTTCGGTGCAATGTGTGCCGGTGCGCACGGCAATGCCCATTTTGTCTAATACCATTCCCACATCGTATTGGTGAATATCTTTCATCAAAAAAGATGTTACGGCAATTTTACTTTCCGATGTGCCATAAATCTTCAGGCCTTCGATTTCGGAAAGTTTAGCTGTGGCATAATCAAGAAGTTTTTTTTCGTAAACGGCAATTTTGTCAAGGCCAATTTCGCTGATGTAATTAATGGCAGCCTCCATGCCCACAGCTCCAACGTAATTTATTGTGCCTGCCTCGAATTTGAACGGAAGCTCGTTATAAGTAGTTTTTTCGAATGTAACATGTTTTATCATATCGCCGCCGCCCTGATATGGGGGCATTTGCTCTAACCACTTTTCTTTGCCATATAAAACACCAATCCCGGTAGGCCCGTAAAGTTTATGCCCGCTAAAAACATAAAAATCGCAATCGAGTTCACAAACATTAACCTTTCCATGTTGAATTGCCTGCGCACCATCAACAAGGACAGGGATGCCCCTTTCGTGGGCTTTCCTGATAATCTCTTTTATGGGGTTAACAGTCCCTAATGAATTGGAGACATGGGCAAGGGCGAGAATCTTGGTTTTTTCTGAAAAAAGTTTCTCCAACTCTTCAATAATAATTTCACCCTTATCGTTGATAGGGGCTACTTTCAGGATAGCATTTTTGCGTTCGGCCAACATTTGCCAGGGTACTATGTTGGCATGGTGCTCCATGTTGGAAATAAGTATTTCGTCGCCCTGATGGATGAATTTCTCGCCAAACGAAAAAGCCACAGCATTGATCGATGCTGTGGTGCCTGCCGTAAAAACAATTTCGCGATTATTTTTTGCACCAATAAATGTCTGGACAGTTTTACGGGCTTTTTCGCAGGCCTCGGTCGATAGCTCGCTTAAATGGTGAACCCCCCTGTGGATATTACTATTTGTTTCGGAATAAAAATTTTTAATAGCCTCTATCACCTGCCCGGGCTTTTGTGTGGTGGCAGCATTATCGAAATATACGAGGTCTTTGCCATAAATCAATTTCGATAAAATAGGGAAATCCATTCTTATTTTTTTGAGATTGTTTTCCATGGTATTAATAGTTTTTCAAATGAGAAGAGGGGGGAAAGCTGATTATTTTTAGGTAAGGTGTAAGAAATAATTTAACTATACCCCCTGCTACTCATCTTAATTCATCCTTGTAGAAGGATAATATCATAATATGTATGTGTTTTATTAAAAAAGTAACTTGGTTTTCGATAAAAAGTTAATTTGTTAATCTGCTAAATTATTAAATCGTTTATTTATTGATACTTATACATTTTGATTTCTGCATATTTTGTTAAAATAAATATCAAATCGTCAATCCTTCTGGCAGTTCATTGCGCAATTATTGCATCGCGACAATTCCCCACGAAGGCGTTTGTCAACAAGTTCGTTTATCCTATCGCGCAAAGGAAGCACCTTTATTTCGTTTATAATTTCGAAAGTAAAAGCATACATTAACATAAGCCGGGCTTCGCGTTCACCAATTCCCCGTGCGCGAAGGTAAAACATAGCATCATCGTCTAATTGCCCAACTGTTGCCCCGTGGCTGCATTTTACATCGTCGGCATAAATTTCGAGCTGGGGCTTGGTATTCATTTCAGCATCGTCGGTAAGCAATATATTGTTGTTGGTTTGAAAAGCATTGGTTTTTTGGGCATTGGGGTGGACAAGTATTTTGCCATTAAATGCACCAGAAGCTTTATCGTCGATCACTCCCTTAAATTTTTGCTTACTCGTACAATTCGAGCTGATATGCTCTACAATAGCGTGGTTAGAAACATGCTGCTTTTTATCGACAAGATAAAGCCCGTACGTACTACTTTCGCAGCCTTCTTCTTCCAAAACAACATGAATATTGTTCCTGATCATTCCACCATGAAGACTGATAATGTTTGTTGAAACATTGCTGTTGCGCTTTTGTGATATAAAAGTGGACGAAAGCTGCGTTGTCAAATTATGTTCGTTCTGCATTTTTACAATATCTAAGCGGGCATTGGCGTTTGCCACAATTTCGGTTACCGAATTAGTAAGAAACTCCCTTTCCGATAATGAATGATCGCAAATTATAAGTCTTGCCTCGCTGTTTTCCTCCATAATAAAAAGGTTGCGTGGCTGCACCATTAAGTTTTCATCATCAAGCAAGATGTTGATAATCTGGATATCGAAATCTAATACGACTCCTTTTGGCACGTAAATAAAAATGCCATCCTGTGCATAAGCAGTGTTTAAGGCAACTAAATTATCGATTGAAGTTTTTGCATGTTTGCCATAATATTTTTCAACAAGGACCGGATATTTCTTTGCCGCTTCGGCCAGGCTACCAAGGATTACACCGTTTTTAAATTCCTGTAGTTGTTCTTTTTCTGATAAGAACCAACCATTCAAAAGCAATAAATTCTTAGTCTCAAGCTCAGGCACATCGCACTTAAAAATATCATCAATGGCAAAAGTTATCTTTTTAGGCTTAAAATGATATTTGTAATCTTTCTGGAAATGAGGTTCTAAAACTGTGTATTTATACTCTTCGTTTTTGCGGTTTGGAATACCCTTCTTCCGAAATTGCTCAATAGCTTCATCCCTGAAACGATTTATTATTTCGGATGAACCCTGCCTTAGCAGGTCGAAATTGTTTTGATACAACTCTACAAGTTCCTCTTTTACATCCAATAATTTTGCTATCAGCTTCATTAATAATAATATTTTATATTGATAACCATATCATTAAAAATAAGGTTATAAATTATCAACTTGTTTTTTAATCCAATCATAACCTTTATCTTCAAGCTCGAGGGCGAGTTCTTTTCCTGCCGACAAAACTATTTGTCCGTTGTATAGCACATGAACAAAATCGGGAACGATATAATCGAGCAGGCGTTGATAATGGGTAATTACGATACTGGCATTGTCGGGGCGTTTCAGTTTATTCACGCCATTTGCCACTATACGCAGTGCATCGATGTCTAAGCCCGAATCGGTTTCGTCGAGAATAGCGAGTTTTGGTTCGAGCATTGCCATCTGGAAAATCTCGTTTTTCTTTTTTTCGCCGCCCGAAAAGCCCTGGTTTACCGATCGGTTTGTAAGCCTCGAATCCATTTCGACCAAGGCTTTTTTGTCGCGCATCAATTTAAGGAATTCCCCTGCTGTTAATGATTTAAGCCCCTTATATTTGCGATGTTCGTTAACGGCAGTCTTCATGAAATTAACCATGCTCACGCCCGGTATTTCAATGGGGTACTGAAACCCAAGAAAAATTCCCATTCGCGAACGATTTTCAGGGCTTGTTTCTAACAGGTTATTGCCTTCGTAAATTACTTCGCCATCGGTTACTTCGATAAAATCGCGACCTGTTAAAACCGAAGCCAGGGTGCTTTTCCCCGATCCGTTTGGCCCCATAATGGCATGGATTTCACCTGCGTTAACTTCAAGGTTTAAACCTTTTATTATTTCCTTTCCGTCGATCGACGCATGTAAGTTCTTTATATTTAACATTTTTTGATTTATTATTTATAAAATTCATAGGGCTTCACCCCATGCTAATGATGACACCCTTTCAGGGCTATAATATTTTTATTGTTTTATTCATCACACATTCCATATTTTCGATCTATTCCTAACAATTCAACAAATTACTCTATTACTATCAATTACAACTAATTACTTTTTTACAATAAATTACCCAACACTTCCTTCCAGGCTTACCTGCAACAATTTCTGGGCTTCCACTGCAAACTCCATTGGCAACTGGTTTAGTACTTCTTTTGCATATCCGTTTACAATCAACCCAATGGCATCCTCGGTGGCAATGCCACGCTGGTTGCAATAAAAAATCTGGTCCTCGCCAATTTTCGAGGTGGTGGCCTCGTGTTCCACAATGGCCGATTTATTATCAACTTCGATATATGGAAAAGTATGGGCACCACATTTATCGCCTAACAAAAGTGAATCGCATTGCGAAAAATTTCGGGCATTTACTGCGCCTTTTGTTACCCGTACCAATCCCCTGTAACTGTTCTGGCTTTTCCCTGCCGATATACCTTTCGATATAATTGTGCTTTTCGAGTTTTTACCAATGTGTATCATTTTTGTACCGGTGTCGGCTTGTTGGTGATTGTTTGTTACCGCAACCGAATAAAATTCTGCAACCGAATTGTCGCCACGCAAAATGCAACTCGGGTATTTCCAGGTAATGGCCGAACCTGTTTCGACCTGTGTCCACGATATTTTTGAATTTCGACCTCTGCATATCCCACGTTTGGTAACAAAATTAAAGATCCCGCCTTTCCCGTTTTTGTCGCCGGGGTACCAGTTCTGAACAGTCGAATATTTTACTTCGGCATTTTCTAAAACAATTATTTCCACAATGGCGGCATGAAGCTGGTTCTCGTCGCGCTGGGGTGCGGTGCAGCCTTCAAGATAACTTACATAACTTGCATCATCAGCAATAATCAAAGTACGCTCGAACTGCCCTGTGTTGGCTGCATTTATCCTGAAATAGGTAGAAAGTTCCATAGGGCAACGCACTCCTTTTGGGATATAGCAAAACGAGCCATCGCTGAAAACAGCAGAATTTAAGGCCGCAAAATAGTTGTCGCGATAAGGCACAACCGAGCCGAGATATTTTTTTATCAAATCGGGGTAATCCTGCACTGCCTCGCTAAACGAGCAAAAGATAACACCAAGTTCGGCAAGTGTTTTTTTGAATGTAGTTTTAACCGAAACACTGTCCATTATTGCATCAACGGCAACACCGGTCAACATTTTTTGCTCATCGAGCGGAATCCCCAGTTTGTTGAAAGTATCCAATAATTCGGGGTCAACCTCATCAAGGCTGTCAAGTTTTACTTTTTGCTTTGGGGCCGAATAATAAATAATATCCTGATAGTTGATTTCAGGGATTTTCAAATGCGCCCATTTGGGCATTGCTTTCAAGCCCTTCCAGTAATTAAAAGCTTTAAGCCTGTAATCGAGCAACCATTCCGGTTCGTTTTTTTTTGCTGAGATCAGCCGTACAACTTCTTCGTTAAGTCCTTTCGGAATTTCATCAGCATCAATATTGCTTGTAAATCCGTATTTATATTCGTTTTCGGTAACT
>JAYENH010000876.1:0-1654 GCA_034721995.1 Bacteroidota bacterium | reverse complement strand
TAAAAATAATTGACAGTTTACAAAAGGGATTTTACTTTGATAAAAAAATAAGCAATATATTCTCAGATTAGAAAAATGTTTATTATAGAATTACACTACCGATAGCTATAGGGATAACCGAATTATTATCTGTCTAAGGGAGTTGGAAATTCGTAAAATTCGGTTTATTCGACGACAGAAATAGTATTTAATGCCCGGAATAGTTGATGTACACACCTATTACTCCGTCATTCCATTTCTTTCATAGGATCCCAAAATGCCCTGTCAAAATCTTTTATCTGATTATTTATTATAACGATACCCTCGTTTTCCAATAGTTCTTTCATAAGGTTTGAGCCATCGAAATGTTGTTTGCCGGTTAATAGTCCTGTTCGGTTTACAACCCGGTGTGCCGGGACATATTCGCTTGTGCTGCTACATTTGTTTAAAGCCCAACCCACCATTCGCGATGATTGCGGCGAGCCGATGCAACGGGCAATTGCCCCGTAAGAAGTTACCCTCCCCGGAGGGATTAGCCTGGTGATTTCATATACTTTGTCGAAGAAATTAGTTTCTTTCTTTTTTACTAAGTAATTAGTATGGTTTCGGTTATACATAGTTCTTATTTTTATCAAGGGAAAATTGCAGGTATGTAATTTTTTTTCCTTCGTTTAAAAACAGTGTCTCGTAATGAGTTTTAGTTGTCAAAACAGTAGTAACTTTTTTTGCCGAATACAAATCTTCAATATCCTCTTTTATCTCAATTGAATTATTATTAAGCAATTCACGGGTATATTCGTAAAGCTCACGACTATCGGTTTTAAGGTGTACTTTATTTACGGTTTGCAGAAAGCTTTTATACATATTAAGAAATCCGGGCGATGTTAACCTTTTTTTAGTCCTTCGCATTTTTAACTGAGGATCGGGAAAAGTAATCCATATTTCTGCAATTTCTTCATTGTCGAAAAAAGAGCCAATCCATTCGATGCGGGTACGCAAAAAAGCTACATTTGTAATGTTTTCTTCGATTGCTGTTTTCGCCCCCCGCCACATTCTTGCACCTTTTATATCAATTCCAATATAATTATTTTCGGGAAATGCTTTTGCCAAAAAATTAGTATATTCTCCTTTTCCACAACCCAGTTCAATTATTATGTCTTTGTTGTTCCCGAAGAATTCCTTCTTCCATTTACCTTTCAGTTTATAATCAACATTAATTGATTCTTCAATGCCCGGTTCCAAAACATGAGGCATGTTTTTCATTTCGGCAAATCGTTGTAGCTTGTGTTTTCCCATATCAAAGGTTCAAAGTTTAATATTTAAGATTCAGAGGTTTAGAGTTTTAGGCCCGACAGCTATCGGGTTTCCGGTTTAAAGTTCAGATCAAAGATAGAGTTCATGGTTTAGGGTCTATCAACTATTTCATCTAAAAATATTGCTTAAATCTTTCCAATTATGCACAGTAATTCCATCGGAATATTTTGGAATCAGATTCCAAATTCTTCCTGTTTCGGGTTGTGGTTTATGAAGGGACTGTGGGATTGGTAATGCCATTGACTTAAAGTTTTTCTTTTTAAATATTGAATATCGAACATCGAATAATAAATATTAAAGTTGCATAATGTCAGCAAGTTAAATCTAAAATCAAAATTCTGCCTGCCCTGCCAAAGGCATG
>JAYENH010000875.1:0-1654 GCA_034721995.1 Bacteroidota bacterium | reverse complement strand
CCAAAAACTGCTGCGTTTATTGTTTAAAACAAACGATCTGATAGTTTCAATAATCAGAAACAACGACTGGATAAAATTTATCCCTAAACTGAAATCGTACTGTACCCTTGCCACACGTGAGAATTTAGCAATATTAAAAGACCTGTTCGACGGTGTCGCCACCGTATCGGAACATTACCTGATGGCAAGCCCAAAGATTGATGCCAGCCATATTGAAATAAACAAAGCTATTGTGTTTAACGAAACTTTGCCGGTACAGAAAAAGGCAGGCAGTTTATTGCTTATCCCTGTCGAGCATAAAGCTGTTAAAAAGCTTATCGTAAAATACAATAATCACTCAGGCACGTACAATGACATGAAACTTGCCAACTATCTCAACCATGACTATCATTACAAAACCTTTTCGATGCTGGCAAAAAGAACCTTGCTCGAACGTTTTATCGACGATTTTGCCGGGCAATACAGGCTAAACCTGCACCACAAATTACAAATAAACGACATAGGTATAAGGAAAAAGCTAATGGAGCAGCATTACCTGAAAGATAAAACATTTAAAACCTGCCCCGACATTTTTCTTCAATATATGGTTCAGCACAACTATAGTTGGAATACCATTATGACGTATCATTCTTATTTGTTACGTTTTATAAACTCGTACAAAAGTAACAGCCTTGAACAGATCAATAATTTTGCCGATAGCACAATAAACGATTACCATTACCAGATGCAGCAAAGCAACAGTTTGTCAATTAGTGCGATAAATCAATCGGTAAGTGCCATTAACCTTTATTTCAACAATGTGCAGAAACGGGGAATAAAAACCGATAAACTTATCAGGCCCCAAAAAGGAAAAACCATGCCCCAGGTATATAGCAACAATGAAATGCAAAAAATAATACGTGCAACCGATTTTATTAAGCACAAAGCAATTATAATGATGCTTTATTCGTCGGGTGTACGCGTTGGAGAGTTGTTAAACCTGAAACCATCCGACATCCTCTCCGACCGTAAATTGGTTTTTGTAAAAGGCGGCAAAGGCATGAAAGACAGGTACACCATTTTATCGCAGAAAGCATTGGCAATTTTACGCGAATATTATAAAGAGTGCAAGCCAAAAGAGTATTTATTTGAAGGGCAATTTGGTGGAAAATATTCGGCCAGCAGTGTACGTAATATGCTCGAACAAAAAATTGAAAAAGCAGGAGTAGTAAAAAAGGGGGCAGCCCACACTTTACGGCATACATTTGCAACACACCTATTAGAAAGTGGGGTAGACATACGAATAATTCAAGCTTTGCTTGGCCACGCATCGTCTAAAACCACCGAAATATACACCCATATCTCGAAGAAACACCTTGGCAGCATTAAAAATCCTTTAGATGGTTTGGATGTTTAAATAGTATTGTTACTTTTGATGCAAATTAAATAAGCACTATGAAACTAAAGCAATTAAGATATTTCACGAACATACAAATACAACAAGAAAAAACAATGCCGAAAGGCGAAATATACGCAAGTGTGTAGTAAATATCTACGAGTTGTGCGGCATACTAATGTCAAATATTATAACTGACATTTAAAATCTCTCCAAAATTATTTTCGATAATTTATTCCAAAATAATTATCCGCTATTTGACCTAATTTTGTATCTTTG
>JAYENH010000874.1:0-1655 GCA_034721995.1 Bacteroidota bacterium | reverse complement strand
AGTGGCCGGTACTTATGGCCTCACTGTTACGGATGCTAATTTCTGCAGCTATGCCGAAAGTCTTGTGGTCGGGTTTGATTCTGCCGTAAGCTTATTTGCCACTGGAGCCGTAACCGACATACTATGCTATGGCTATTGCAACGGGGCTATCGACCTTACTGTTTCGGCTGGGAATTCGCCATATAGTTTTATATGGTCGAATGGAGAAATTACTGAAGATGTTTCTAATTTGTGTGCAAATTTCTATTCTGTTACAATTTCTGATAGCAACCTCGACACTATAATTCTTTCTTTTGATATTTTACAACCCGACCATATAGTTATAAGTTCAATCATAACTAACGAAACATTCAGTATTGGCAATGATGGAGAAATCGACCTGACGGTTTCGGGAGGTACGCCACCCTACAGTTTTTCCTGGTCGAACGGTGTCACTAACGAGGACATTGATTCTCTGTCTGCTGGATACTATTCTGTTACAATTACGGATGCAAATTATTGTTTAGGTATAGATAGTTTTGAAGTTGACCTGTTAGCTTTTTTGGGAAATGTTTTTCATGCCAATTCACCTTTGTTCAACGATGGCTATATAGAGCTATTTGGCGGAGACTCATTGACAAACCCAGTAAGTTTTAGCTGGAGCAATGGAGCTACCACAAAAAACATTTTCAACCTTTCTCCTGGCATTTATACTGTCACGTATACCGATGCCTTTAACCAGAGCGGGTCAGTCTCTTTCGAGGTTGGCGTTACAAATATGGATTATCCTTTCCCCTGGTTTGTCGCCTCTTCAACTTTGGCACATACTATCCATATCCCAGGGGGGAATGCTGTAACCATAAAAGGGCAGTTATTAATGCCTGGCGACAAGGTTGGTGTGTTTTACGATTCGCTTGGATATTGGGCATGTGGCGGTTTTATTGAATGGAATGGAAACCCTCAAAACATAACAATTTATGGCGATACAATTGGCAATGCAGGTTTCGACCTTAACGAACAATTTCGATTTATTGTCCGAAGCCAACTGTATAATAGAGATTTTATAGCCGAGCCTACCTTCGATTTATCAGGGAGTTATTCCAACGATAGCTTGTTTTCAATTGGCGGTATAAGCGGTCTGTTAAGTTTAGAGGCAGACAGTCTTATATTACAAAGTGTTTTGCTGTGGGAAGGATTTAATTGGTTTTATACCACTTATCCAATTGTAGATCCTCACCCTATTAATGTTTTTAGTGCAGCAGTAGGCTCGTTGGAATTATTAAAATCACAGTACCTCCAGATTTATTGGCCTGCTTATGGATTATGTGGGTTTTCATCAATAGATACTGGTTTAATTTATCAGGCTTTTATGAATAATACTGATGTAATTCAGTTTCCTTGCATCTTGTCCGATAATGTACTTTACCAAATTAATACCAATACCTGTTACAATGTTCCTGATGGCTTTATAGAAATTAATTCCAGCTTTGGCGTGCCACCTTATTCTTACATCTGGAATACAGGTGCGACAGCAAATACAATTACCAACATCCCACCTAATACAAATTATTCGGTTACAGTTACAGATGCCCTGTTGGTACAGCAAAGCCTGAATTTAACTTCGGGTTCGGGAAATGAATATCCGGTGTTAAATTTTGATATCACTAACGCAACAA
>JAYENH010000873.1:0-1656 GCA_034721995.1 Bacteroidota bacterium | reverse complement strand
AATTCTTCAAAATTAATACTGTCGTTTATCAAAACCCTTCGCCATATTGGGGGCTTCGAACCCCGTAAGGTAATTTTAATTTGTAATTTTTTTCCCATTGCGTTTATTGTTTAGCAAAAAAAAACTTTTATAAATACAGAGTTCCACCGAGTTGTTCGAAAACATTCCCGGTGGAACTCTGTCAAAAATTCTTCGTGTTTTTCTTTGTGGTGAAAAACTTTACTGAATTTGAATTATTTAACCAACACTTTCTTTTTCTTCTGATGTCGATTTCCTGAACCTGTAAGTGCCATAAGCGGCTGCCAATGCAATTAAAAAACCAATACCGCCCGAAAGCGGTGCGCCACCACCGGCAGGCTGATCTCCTGTTTCACCATGGCCGCCCGGAGGAGGGGGAGGATCAAAAGCCATTGCTTCCCATGCCGAAAAACTCAACAAACTAACAATTACAACTATCAGGATATTTTTATATACTTTTTTCATAGCCTTTATTTTTATTGAATGAATACTTTTTCCGAAACTATATCAACATCGGTATTTATCTTTATAAGATAATTTGCAGATGAGAGATTTACAGGGATTCTTGCCAGGCCGGAGAACGACATTTCCGAAGAATAAACCAGTTGACCTAACATATCGAAAATCTGAACTTTGCCATTAATAATTTCTTCATCGAACGAATTTACATAGACTGAATTATCGTAGGCATAAATTTTCCAGTCTTTTGCCGATGGCTCGTCAATATCGGTTATCGAGCTGAAATGAATCACATAGCGGCCAAAAGCATCGGTAGGTAACAGCCCGATTGTAACCGGGTTTTGCTGGCGCAGATCGTAATATGTCGAATTGTCGGTATCTTCTAGTATTATCGAAACATCGTTGCTGAAAGATGAAATCCCATCGGCAAGAAAATCCAATGTAGAAGCAGCGGTAACTTCTATTCCCAGAGGGATAGATTTGTTTCCGGTAAAGTTGAAGGCGTTCAATGAAACTTTCTCGTCTATACCTATTCGGGTATATAATCTTGGAACATCTGCACCTAAGGGTGGAAGATAATGTGCGTCGTAATCCCAATCGAAATTATCGGTTGCATTCGGTTTAAACATGATTCGATGTTCTACATTCCTTGTTGCATCAAGGAAAAGGCGTAAGGTCATGTCGTTTATCGGAGTTGTTTTTGCGCTGTAAGCCTGTGTACTGTGTACACATTTCGAAACCGGAATAGTTACAGAACCTGTCCCGCTTGAAACCTGTACCCAAAAACCCTGGTTGGCCGGGATATCATTATCTGCAACTAATGTACGGTAACCTGTACCATCTGCTTTTAAAACTTGTGCAGAACTACCTACATTGGTTAAAGTCCAGCCGGTTGCCCAATCCATTGCTGATGGAAAGGGGTTTCCAAGTACATGCCAGCCATCACCTTGTAAGGGATCTTTTGTCAAACTGCTTACAGTTACATCGGCATTATTTAACGAACCGATAAAGTTGTTGGTAACAGTTGAGCTATTTGCGTACAAATATCCGATGCCGGGCACAAAATCGCCGAATAGAGAAGAGTTAGCAGGTAACTCCTGGTTGAGCCAGGTGTTTGTACTTTCTCCAAAACGGTACATATCGTAAGTACCGGAAACCCAATCGGAGGTTGCAACATCA
>JAYENH010000872.1:0-1657 GCA_034721995.1 Bacteroidota bacterium | reverse complement strand
TTTCGCATCAGAAAAAAGAAACAAAAACCTATTTACTTGCGAATGCAGGTGATGATAAATTTGTTTGCGGACTTGAAACCGAACTAAAAACACAACTGTCAAATAAATCGGCAAAAGGATTTTGGGAATATGCCGATAACGACAAACGATTGGTAAAATTTAGCAAACACGGGGAATCCCCATTTACTATTGTTGAAGTTAAAGAAGAAGGTATTTACAATTTCCGGTGGACGGAAGAATTGGCCGGTACTTCATCAACCGATAATGTTCTGGTTGAATTTGTTGATTTGAAAGATATTTCGGCCGGTACCGACAGGCAGGTTTGCGGGCTTGAAGTTGAATTAAAAGCAAGTGGTATTTCCGGAAACTGGATTGCCATGCAGAATTGTAAGCTTGAAAAACCACAGAATATCTATTCTTCGGTTACAGCATATAAATATGGTGTGCATCAATTTGTTTGGATCGAGAAACAACAAACCTGCATAATGAGCGATACCGTTCGAATTGATTTTGTTGAGATACCCAATGCCGGTATCCAAATATCAAAACAAGCCTTTTGTTTTGGCGATCCGGTAAACCTGCAAACTGTGTACAACGAAGGTTTGCTTTACAAATGGGATTTCAATGGGGCAATCGCATCCTGCATTTCGGCACAGCATTATGCCCTGAAATGGGAACAGGGAGGAAAGCACAAAGTAAGTTTGATGGTTTCCAATAATTATTGCCAGAATATTGCTGAAATTGTTATTGATTACCCCGAAAAAATGCAGGTTAGCTTTATGGTTTCCGATCCTGGAAAAGAACTTCCGGCTATGGTTTATTTCACAAATACATCTACAATTGGCAATATATCATACAGCATGTTTGATGATGTCGGGTTTAAATGGAATTTCGGAAATGGTGAAATTTCAAATCAACCTAACCCCGATTATTTATACACAACCGAAGGCTCTTATACCCCGGTATTAGAAATGATTGATAAGAATGGCTGCAAGTCAACATTTTCAGGACATCGTATGAATATCAAAAATCTTGTTGATAAAACAGGAACCGTTGTGATTACCCCCAATGGCGATGGGGAAAACGATATATTTACTGTAGATGTTTCCGGTTTTCAAACTTTTACCTGTATTGTGTTAAGCCGAAATGGCAAACGCTTGCACAGTTGGTCAAATCCCGAAGGCTCATGGAACGGTTATCTGAAAGACGGCAGCCTCGCTGCACAAGGCACATATTATTATATTGTTAAAGCAATAGATATTAATGGCAAGCCTGTTGAAATTCCCGGTGTTATATATTTATTTAGGTAGAAATTGAGAACCTGCACTGCGGGTTGGTAATTGGAATTCACTAAGTGTAGAAACATGGCATGACTTGTCTCTACTGCATCCATCAAACCCGGAATCCAAAACCTATTTGATTTCAGAACAAGGATTAACCTACGCTTTTAGCGAGGCAGGCTGATTTTTGATGTCGTTGAACCCTGAGCCTTAAACCTTTTAATCCCTAACCCAGATAAACGGGAAAAGAATAACTGCCACAGATTCACAGATTATAAATAAAAATAATGCTATTGCAAATAATTATTCACAGATTTCAAACTACCTTTGGTAGTTTGCTTTGTGAAAATTTATTCTTGTAAATTCCTTTTAATCTG
>JAYENH010000871.1:0-1658 GCA_034721995.1 Bacteroidota bacterium | reverse complement strand
GGCTGATAAAAAAGCTATAAACCTGAAAAATTGTTTTTATGAAGTCTTTTGATTATAAGTTGATACTACCTTATGTAACAGCAATATTATTATTTGTTATTATTTCGATTGGCTATTTCTCGCCTGAAATTATTGAAGGAAAAAAACTAAAAATGCATGATGTAACAACCGGCAAGGCCATGCAGAAAGAAGTAAAAGATTTCCGTGAAACAACCGGCGAAGAAGCCCTTTGGACAAATTCAATGTTTTCGGGAATGCCGGCCTTTCAGATTTCGGTGAAATATTTTGCAGGCTATCTGGCAAAAGTCAGGTCGATTTTCGAACTTTGGTTGCCCGCACCATCGGCCTACCTGATGCTTTATATGATAGGCTTTTACATTTTACTGTTGGTGCTTGGAGTCAATCCCTGGCTTGCAATTCCCGGAGCTGTGGCCTTTGGTTTTTCGTCGTACTATCTTGTTATAATAGCAGCAGGGCATATCTGGAAAGTTCGAACAGTAGCCTTTTTTGCACCAACACTTGCTGGAATCCTGTTAACCCTTCGGGGTGAATATATTAGGGGAGGTGTGCTTGCAGCACTTTTTCTCACTTTCCAACTTTACTCCAATCATATTCAAATGACATATTATTTTCTGATAATGGTTGTGATAATGATGATTTTTGAATTTGTTTTCAGAATAAAAGAAAAAGACCTACCGTCGTTTTTTAAAAGTATCGCTGTTTTAATAATTGCATCGGTAATTGCCCTGGGCGTTAATATCAGCAATATTTGGTCGACCTACGATTACGGAAAATATACCATTCGCGGAAAATCGGAACTCACTTTCGATAAAGAAGATCAAACCTCCGGCCTCGACCGCAGCTATGTTACAGGATGGAGCTATGGCATTGGCGAAAGCTGGTCGTTCCTGATCCCCAATGCAAAAGGTGGCGCAAGCGGTTTGCTGGGCGATAATAAATCTGCCATGAAAAAAGTTGATCCTGCCTACCGCGAAAATGTAGGACAAGGAAGCTCTCATTATTGGGGCAATCAACCCGGTACATCGGGGCCTGTTTACATGGGTGCCATAATTGTTTTTCTTTTTGTACTTGGAATGATTTTGCTGAAATGGAGATATAAATGGGCCTTTTTTATTGCAACGGTGTTGGTTGTAATGCTTTCGTGGGGCAAAAACATGATGTGGTTTACCGATCTGTTTCTCGACTATTTCCCGCTTTACAATAAGTTCCGATCGGTTTCTTCAATTTTAGTAATTGCCGAATTTACTATGCCGGTTATTGCCTTTCTGATGTTGAAGAAAATTTGGGAACAGCCGGAAATAATCAGCAAAAAGAAAAAGGAGTTTTTTATTGCCTTTGGCCTAACAGGAGGCCTTGCTTTTATCTTTTATCTGATGCCTTCAGTATTTTTTAAATTTCTTTCGGTAAACGAAACCGCCCGCTTCGATTCATATTTAATAGAAAATCCAAGAAGCAGTGGGCAGATACTGAGCCATATTGAAAACCTTGAGATTGCACGAATTGCAATTTTTAAAGCCGATGCCATGCGTAGCTTTTTCTTTATTCTCATTACTGCTGCTTTGCTATGGATTTATTTACTTTTTTTGCCGCAAAAAACCATAGCAAAGCAGCAGTAATCAGAATAAAGAAAAAGCTAC
>JAYENH010000870.1:0-1659 GCA_034721995.1 Bacteroidota bacterium | reverse complement strand
TTACAGTGTTACTGTAATAATATGTCTGTTGGGCATCGTCCTCTATTTCAACAATATTACCAACTGCATCGTAGGTGTAGTTAATATCTTGTAAAATATCTTGTCCTGTGTTTCGTGTTGTGAGTAATCTTGTAAGACGAAAACTCTCTACATCATAAGTATAGGCTGTTTTGCTGCCATTCTCGTAATATATTTCGGTGCGCTGCCCTTTTTCGTTGTAATCAATATCGGTTACAAAATCAGTAAAAGTTGAAGCTCCTCGTATTTTTGCCATTACTGTTTCAAAAGATTCTGTTTCAAGATTTACAGTTTGCCCCCAATCAATTGTATTTTCGTATTCCTGGGCAAATTGTTTGGACGAAGATACGAGGTTTCCTTTGAAAAGCCATATTCGCATTTGGAATATTACCCTTTATCTGATATACTATTGAAAATCAATACAAATTTACGCTTTGCTATCGGGATCTTCGCTTTGCTCCGACAATAATCAATCTTTTAGTCTTTCACGCAACGGATAGAAAAACCATGTTGTTTGCCTAAAAAATGTCTGACAACCTGTGCCGAACTTTTGGTCATGTTCCTATACCAGGCACTGCTGCCATAAGTGGCATGTCCGGTAAAAGTCCACCAATATCCTTTATTATTTATAACATTAAAATTTCCGCCGGTGCCCCTGAAACCGCCCGGAAGTGCTGTAAACCAGGTTTCATTGGTAGCTCCTGTATTGGGACTCTCCCAATGGACAATACCGGTTTCTTTGAGTTTGCCGCCGGCAACACTTATGCCACCGAGGAAATCGGTCAATGTAGTCCATTCCGTATCTGTTGGAACGTGCCACCCTGTTGGGCAAAGTTTTCCGGTTTCTGCTGCATGCCAGTTGTAAAGTGCCCCGTAAGTGTTGCCATAAGCAGCCTGGTTGTTATCGTACCAACAATAAGCGGGTGTCGAAAGGGTGTCCCAGAATCCATTGTTGGTTTGCAATGGTATAGCTGCATTATCGTTGAACTGAGTGGTTTTCAGGTTTTCACGCATCCAACACTGGCTGCCTATTTCAACGGTATTATAGGTATTGCCGTCGGCATCGGTAACAGTGCCACAGTTTGGTATCGAAGAAGTAGTAGTATCGGCATAAAAAGTTATACTGTCAATTATGCTGATGGCATATTTATGTACATCACCTCCTTGTTGGTGAACGTACATGGTGTCTTGTGCTTTTGTAAAACTGAATAACAGCATTACAGAAATTGTTAATGTCAATATTTTTTTCATCGTTTTTTTCTCCTTTGTTTAATTCTTGATAAATTTAATAGTGTCAATAGTTTTTTCACCGATTGCACGGCACAGGTATAAACCTTTGGGCAGGGCCGATATATTTACCTGGTGCAGGCTGGTATTGCCTGTCAACACTTGTTTGTAAACTGTTTTTCCTTCTACCGAAAGAATTTCCAAACTTGTCAATTGGCTTTCCGAGATGGTGTGTCGAATATTCAACACATCGTTTGCCGGGTTGGGAAATACCTGCAGTTTGCCCGTTTCATTTTGGTTTTCGGCCAGTTGGACCCCAATGGTCGAATTGGTGAAATTCACGTAGCGTATATCTATCAAAGCATACGTGTCGGAACTTCCGCCATATTCTCTTACCGTAATGTTCCCCGATAA
>JAYENH010000869.1:0-1659 GCA_034721995.1 Bacteroidota bacterium | reverse complement strand
GAACTTTTAAAGGTTCGTCTCTTTTTTTTTAGAAACTTATTAAAATTAACATAAAATGGCATTTACAACAACAATTCGCGACTGGTGGCAAAAAGTCAACGGTGCGGACAAATATGAGGACAAACTTGCAGGAATAGGAGCTTATAATGCTTTTAAAGCAGATACAATAAACCTTATTCCTAACATTGGCGAAATTATAGCTGGTCGAGTTAATCCGAATCAAGCATTAAAATTTCCTGTTATTAAGAAAAATGAACAGGCAGTGGGAACAGTTAGAACGATAGGTATTTCAGGAACCGAAGGAGTATCAGCTTTACAAGCTATAACTTACGGAACTATTACTTATGATATTCTTTTATCGCCGAGTTCTTTTGCGGGAAATGAAATTGGATATGAGAAAGCTTTGATGCGTGAATTAGCAAACGCAGATATAGCAATGGCTCGAAAAGCTGATATATTAGCAGTAGCGGCACTTGACGCTAATAAAAACTTAGTTGATAACACAAGTGGCTATCCATTGTCTTTTGCGGCTGGACTTTACACAGCGTCAAATGCACAAAAAGACAAAATTTTGAATGTAGCACCTCAAATTTTGACTGCAAATAACTTTGAAGATGAAGGACTTAATATTATTGGTTCGATTGAAACAAAATCAGAAGTTTCAGAACTTATGCAATTTGGCGTTTATAATAACCAAAATAAAGCATTAGTATTGAACGATAAAAATTTCTATTTTTCTAATCGTCTTGTTCGTGGCACAGGTAATCAAATGACGATGTTTGCCGCACCAAAAGGAACATTAGCAGTTATTCCATTTATAGAGTCAGATGCACAAATGGGGATTGACTTGGGTGGAAAAAAATATTACAAAGTTTTTATGCCAAAATTAGGACTTTCTGTTGGAGTTTACGAAATCAAAGATGCAGTTGACCGTTCAGGAATAGATGGAGCAGGATTTGAGCACGCAGCTACTTACAAATGGCAATTAGCAGTTGATTTAGCTTTTGTTACGCCTTACAACAGCGACACAGCAGTCGTTACAGCACCTATTCACAAAATAGAGTGTACAATAGCATAAGATTTTTTTTGGTTTTCTTTAATTTGTCCCGAGCTATTAATTAGCTCGGGTTTTGACAAAACTTTATGATATTAGATTCAACAGATTTTATTGGCGAATATGCAATTCCGAATGAAGCACCTTTTTTTCAGGATAGCAATTCAACTTTTTTAGATGACAAAGAGAAATATTATTTAAAAAAGTTACTTGGAATAACTGCATATAATGAATTAAGAGAAAATTTATTGACAATAAAATGGTTGGATATTATAAATGGATTAGAATATCAAATAAGAAATAGAACTTATTTTATTACTGGTGTTAAAACGATGCTATTGAATTTCGTTTATTATGAAATGCAATTAAATTTATGGAATTTATCGAGTTCGTCAGGATTTGTTATTCCGAAAATGGAAAACTCAGAGCCAGAAAATAAATTGAGTGTTCAAGGTAGAATTTATGGGGCGTACAATGAAGCTTTGCGTATTTACAATAGTTTAATAATGTATTTTTATGAGCACAATATAACAGAGACGTTAATAGCAAGCTCAGTTATTGATAATGGAGATGATACTTATACTTTTACAATTTCAGATACAAGT
>JAYENH010000868.1:0-1662 GCA_034721995.1 Bacteroidota bacterium | reverse complement strand
ATATTACTTTCCTGCTGTCCGGGAGCAATGCTTAAACCTATACATGCCTCAACATAATTGCCAACCTGATCCACTGCGCAAGACTTTATCTGGCCATTTGGGCAAATCACAAAATATTGAGGGGTATATGTAATGTTGAAAAAGCTGTACAACGTGTCGTTTTCGGTAATAGAAAACCCGGGAAATGAGCCTCCGTTTACCTGCACAAAATCCTGAATATCAAGATTAGTCCCTCCTGAAGATTCTATTGCCCAAACCCATAAATCATCGCCATTGCTCCCAAAAGTTTGCCATACATTTTCGACATAAGCAATTCCGGTTTGGCAAGTTCCACATTGCAATGCAAAAAAATCGAGTACAACAGTTTTTCCTTCGGCAAGTTCCTGATAAAGATTGTAACTGTTGCCATCAATATCGGTAAGTGTAAAATCTGGTACGGTAATTTGAGAAAAAATTGTTCCTGAGATTAAGAAAAAGGAAATTATCAGAGTATATGTTTTTTTCATTATTGATTCCTCCTGAAATTTAGTTGGATGCAGGATATGCAAATATCATTCCAACAATATCGAAACGTAAAAACAGGAATTTTGTTTAGGTTTGTCGTGTCTAAAATACATGGTGCGACCTTTGTTATGCTATGCCCAAATTAAAAATAATTATATCATGAAAGGATTAAAACCTGCAATCTTATTTCTCACCATAATTTCAGCTTATTCAACATTTTCGCAAGATCATAAGCCCGCATACAATTCAGACGAAAAACTTAAGTATTTGATGTATTACGGATGGTTCGACGGAGGATATGCAAACTTAGATATTACAAACGACACACTGAATTCGGAGGATGTGTACCATGTGCGGATGCACGCGAAAACAATTGGGCTTACTGATAAACTTTACCATGTAAGCGATATTTACGAAAGTTATTTTAATCCTCAAACAGGACTTCCAATAAAGGCAATCAGAAATATAAGTGAAGGAAAGTACAGATATTACAACGAAGTAAAATTCAACCAAAAAGAAAATTTTGTACAAAGCGAAAAATCGGGAAAAATTGAAGTTCCCGAAAATTGTTTTGATATTTTATCATCCCTTTACCATTTGCGTAATGTTTTAAGCAATACTGATTTAAAGCAGGATACAGTCATTAAACTTGATTCGTATTTTAGCGATGAAGTTTTTCCATTATTGCTAAGATACCACGGCAAAGAAAGAATAGAAACAAAACTGGGCGAAATTGATTGCATAAAATTTCTTCCTGTGGTTGAGGTTGGAAGGGTATTCGAAACCGAGGATGATATGGAAATTTGGTTTTCGGATGATAAAAACAGATTGCCTGTAAGGGTGAAATTCCACCTATTTGTTGGAGCATTAAAATGCGACCTGATCGAATATTCCGGATTAATGTACGATTTTGTGATTGACGATTGACGACTGGTTTTGCCTAAGAAACTTCGAAAGATTACTAAACGATAAACAAATTATTGCCGGCCTCTCAAAATAAGATTTCGCCTCGAATTGGTATTTATACGAATTCATCTATTTTTGTGCCTGATTTGAAAATTTAATATTGAATTTATGGCATCGACTGCAGATTTTAAAAACGGACTGTGTATTGAATACAACAGTAATTTATTTACAATTGTGAAATTTAAGCATGTA
>JAYENH010000867.1:0-7599 GCA_034721995.1 Bacteroidota bacterium | reverse complement strand
ACAAAATTGCTATTGGGGCGGATTGTCAATTCTTCCAATCCGCTCCAATAGCAATTTTGTAAATGTAGGCGAACGCACAAATGTGGCCGGCTCACGAAAATTTGCCCGGCTCATTAAAGAAGAAAAATACGAGGAAGCCCTTGCTGTTGCCCGTCATCAGGTGGAAGGCGGCGCACAAATTATCGATGTTTGCATGGACGATGCCATGCTTGATGCTAAATCGGCAATGGTAAATTTCCTGAACATGCTGGCTTCCGAACCCGAAATTGCCCGCCTGCCCATAATGATTGATTCCTCGAAATGGGAGGTTATAGAAGCCGGATTGAAGCGAACACAGGGAAAATCGGTTGTCAATTCTATTTCGCTGAAAGAAGGCGAAGACAAATTTCTCCATCAGGCAAAATTGATTCAACGATATGGGGCCACTGTAATAGTAATGCTTTTCGATGAAAAAGGCCAGGCCGATACTCTCGAACGAAAAATTGAAATTGCCAAACGCTCTTATAAACTTCTTCTAGAAAAAAACGATTTCCTGCCCGAAAATATAATTTTCGATCCAAACATTCTTTCAATAGCAACTGGTATTGAAGAGCACAACAATTACGCGGTCGATTTTATCGAAGCCACACAATGGATAAAGAAAAATCTGCCTTATGCAAGTGTTAGCGGAGGGGTTAGCAATTTGTCTTTTTCTTTCCGTGGAAACAACACGGTTCGCGAGGCCATCCATTCTGTGTTTCTTTATCATGCCATTAAAGCCGGCATGGACATGGGGATCGTTAACCCTGCCTTGCTCGAAGTATATGATGAAATTCCGGGCGACCTGCTTCAATTGACCGAAGACCTTGTGTTGAACCGCCGCAACGATGCTACCGAACGTTTATTGACTTATGCCGAAAACATGAAACAATCGACAAAAAGCGATACACAAAAAGCCGAATGGCGAAATGCAGAAGTAGAAGAAAGGTTGAGCCACTCGCTGGTTAAAGGGATTACCGATTTTATTGAAGAAGATGTTGAAGAAGCCCGGAAAAAATTGCCTTTTGCATTGGATGTAATCGAAGGCCCTCTTATGACCGGAATGGATACAGTTGGTGATTTGTTTGGATCGGGAAAAATGTTTCTGCCCCAGGTAGTAAAAAGTGCACGGGTAATGAAAAAAGCAGTTGCCCGGCTTTTGCCTTATGTCGAGGCAGAACGTGCTAAAGGGAAAAGCAGTAATTCAGCAGGTAAAATTTTAATGGCCACTGTAAAAGGCGATGTTCACGACATTGGGAAAAACATTGTGGGGGTTATCCTCTCGTGCAATAATTATGAGATAAGCGACATGGGGGTAATGGTACCTGCCGAAAAAATCCTGAAAACTGCCGTTGATAAAAAAATTGATGTGATTGGCCTTAGCGGATTAATTACGCCATCGTTAGAAGAAATGACAAACCTTGCCCGCGAAGCAGAACGGCTTGGATTAAAAATCCCGATAATTATTGGCGGGGCAACAACATCAAAAATCCATACTGCCGTAAAAATTGCTCCAAAATATTCTGCTCCTGTGGTTCATGTAAAAGATGCCTCGCAGGCTGTAAAAGTTGTAGCAAATCTTCTTTCAGAAAAAACAAAGCAATTTTATGCTGATGAAATAAAACAGGAATATGAAAAATTAAAGGAAGTCCACGAAAAGACCAAGGCACAGAAACTCTATATTCCAATTGAACAAGCACGGCGCAACAAATTAAAAACAGTCTGTAAAACCTCCGACATTTACCGGCCACAAAAAAATGGTTTGCAGGTTTTTGATGATATGCCCATTGAAGAATTAATTCCCTTCATCGACTGGACATACTTTTTCTTTTCGTGGGACATAAACGGAAAATATCCGGCAATTTTTGATCATCCTGAAAAAGGCAAAGTTGCAAAAAAACTTTATGCCGATGCCCTGCAATTGCTCGAAAAAATTAAAACAGAAAAATGGTTGACGGCAAAAGGAGTATGCCAAATTTTTCCGGCTAACTCCAATGGTGACGATATTATTATTTATGACAAAAAAGGAACAGAGCTAAAACGTTTTATCCACCTCCGCAATCAGGAAAGAAAAAGCGACAGCCCCAATTTATGCCTTGCCGATTTTGTGGCCCCCGAAGAATCCGGCATAAGCGATTATGTCGGGGCCTTTGCCGTAACGGCAGGAATTGGCATCGAGGAACATGTAGCCCGTTTCGAAGAACAGCACGACAACTACAACGCCATAATGCTAAAAATCCTTGCCGACCGCCTGGCCGAAGCCTTTGCCGAATATCTCCATAAAAAGGTAAGGAAAGAAATTTGGGGCTATGCTCCCCATGAAAACCTTGATTTAATAAATCTCTTACAATCAAAATACCAGGGCATACGTCCGGCAATTGGCTACCCCGCCTGCCCCGACCATCTCGAAAAAGCCACACTGTTCGATTTGCTTGCAGCCACCAAAAATGCCAAAATAGAACTCACCGAAAACATGGCCATGTACCCGGGTGCATCGGTTAGCGGATTATATTTTTCCCACCCAAAATCGAAATATTTCAACGTTGGCAAAATTTCAAAAGATCAGGTACTGGATTACGCCAAACGGCGCGGAATTTCCGTTTCGGCAATAGAGAAGTTTTTACCGACAAATTTGGCTTATTGAAATTATTATTTATTGCCGACATGGAAACAACTGATTTTAAATTACAAAACAAAATCGAACTTTAAAAAAACCGAAAGCCCTACTATGGGAAATTACGCCTAAAGCACAAATGTTTGTGAAGTGTCAAACCCCTGATTTATCGCCAAACAGATCAATATGAAGGCGGGGAGTAAAACGCCAGCCATTGCGTACTGCCATTGTCCAGCACAATTTTGTCGAACTTTTAAGTTCATTTCCACTTACGCCCACAGGCATCAAAACAATATCGGAGTTTTTCCATGCTGTTAGTTTTCTGAGAATAGCTTTTATTTCCTGCTCTTCATCTTTTGAGGAAACTACAAATTTAAGTTGAAAATCATAATCTGGCACATAAGCTTTTTTCCGCAGGTCGATAAATTGCTGAATGATTTTAATATTCATTCGCCGTTTTTCGTGCAAAAGGGAATAATTTTCTAATCCTGATAAATTCAGTTTTTCAAGCTTTGCCGTATTTGGCACCGAGCCTTTCAATTTTGGCGAAAGACTGAAAAAGTCGACATAATATGCCAAGTCATCATCAAAAATTGTAGCATTACTTTCTATCGAAATATGTACTTTTAATTCGAGTTTCAATAAACGACAAAGCTCAATCAGTGCTTTGTTTTGCAACATTGGTTCGCCACCCGAAATTACCACATGTTGTATATGTCCTAAGTTTTGGGCTATTGTGTCAAGCACATACCTTATATCAAAATATCCCGACCCCTGTAAATCGAACGAAGAATACGGAGTATCGCAAGCAGAAACTGTTCCGTCTGGCATTTCCCATAAGCAACGCAAATTACAACCGGCAGTACGCACAAAAAGCACGGGTATGCCAATCAATTTCCCTTCGCCTTGAATTGTGCCCGGAAAATCCTGCCCCGTAGCAGGAAGGTCTTTTAATACCTCTCCATTATGGTTTTTTACAATCGGGAAAATCCCGTTTTCAACAAGCCGTATTTTGTAGTTTGATTTCAATTATTGTATTTATTAAATGGTAAATTTATTTCTACATCAGGATTAATAAAAAGCTTTTTATCTTTTAGATTTTGCCACCAACTTTCAACTTTCCAGTCTTCGCAAATACCCGGGCTAAACAGGATATTGTCTAAAGTAAAATCCATTAAATGACGGTCTTCTTCCGAAACTTCGGCGTAACCAGTAGCTGTTTCATGCACGCGCACGGCTTCGAGTTTAATATTTCCTTCACCATTTTTAAAAATAGTATTGCTGATAATTTTATATGCAACAAAATAAAACATTAAGGCATAACCCTCGGCACTTGGCGAAACAGGAATTTCTGCCACACGGCTGTTATATCTGTAAATAAATTCCTTGAATTCATCTGCCTCGCGATCCCAAAGCGAATAACTGTGGTCGAAGCTTTCGATAAATTCCTTTATTTTATCCAACAAAATAAAATCGACAACCATATAACCCTTATCGAGTTTATTGGACGAAAGAAATATTTCGACCCTGTAGCTATGCCCGTGGATATTGTATTTACAATGCTCCGACGAACAATTTCGTACAATATGTGCTCCTTCGAATTTAAATAGTTTCCGTATTTTCATGTTATAAAATGTTTATAGTTAATGATTCAAAAGTTCCGGGTTCAATTGTTGTCTATTCATAAACATAGTTGTCGCTATATCCCGTTTCCAGTTTCTAATTTCCTGCAGCCGATTTCTAATTAAAGCGGATCTTTGTATCCTGCCTCCCGAAATGCCTTTGCCCTAAGCAAGCAACTGTCACATTTTCCACATGGCACTTCACCCCCACGGTAGCACGACCAGGTTAAAGAATAATCAATCCCCAAGTTCATTCCAAGTTTAATTTCTTCTGATTTTGTCATATTGATGAATGGTGCATTGATTTTTATTGGTCTGTCCTCCTCAACAGCACACACTGTCCCTTTATTTATGGCGGCTTCCATTACATCGATAAATTCCTGCCTGCAATCGACATAGCCCGAATAATCAACCTCGCTTACACCAATAAAAATTTCCTGTGCCCCAATTGCCTCGGCATACGAAGCTGCAATTGATAAAAAAACCATATTTCGCGCCGGGACATAAGTTGCAGGAATTTCATCGCTTTCGGTATTTCCGTTATCAATATTGATATTTGTGTTAGTTAAAGACGATTTTCCCCATTGCGAAAGTTTTAATGACACGATTTTATGCCCGGCTACTCCCGCATGTTTTGCGCAAGCCTTTGCTGCATCTAACTCTCTCGAATGTTTCTGCCCATAATCAAACGACAATGCAAATATTTCAAATCCTTTCGATTTGGCAAGATGCATCGCCGTAACAGAATCAAGTCCGCCCGATAAAAGAACAATTACTTTCATTTGTTTAAAATATATTTCTCGCAAAGCTGCGAAGTCGCAAAGATTTTTAAGGCAGCAAAATTAGCAAAAACACAAACAGCCCAAAACAGAAACATGTTATTGAACATAAGGAAACCCCCACTAATACCACATAGCATTGTCCTACTGCTAATTACACATTATTACATTTTAATCATTTGTTTTAAAACTTTAAATACTTTTACTTTGCAGGCAAAATAGCAAAATATTGTAGATCAATTCAATTATATTTGTTCTTTATTTTTATATTAATCATTACTAAATTTAATATTATTAAACTAATTTTTATTGAAAAATGGAAAATTTGAAAGCTAAACTTTCGGAAGCTGTGAAGGCACATAGCAATGTTTTTACTAATCTTTCGCGCAAAGAAATGATAGAGGCAACTGTTAAAAACAAGGAAGCTATCGTAACTGCCAATGGCGCACTGGCTACATGGACACCAACCGAGTCAACAGGACGTAGCCCTAAAGACACTGTTATTGTTAAGCGTAAAGAGAGCGAAGACACCATTGATTGGACTTCTCCGAACAATATTCCTATTACGGAAGAAACCTTCGATATTATTTTTAATGAGGCTCTTGATTTGATGGGCAAAAAAGATAAAATGTATCAAACAAACCGTGTAATTGGTGCCGATTCCAAATATACACTTCCTGTAAATCTTGTTACTTCAGAAGCTTTAGCCGGAGTTTTTTCTGATAATATGTTTCGTCCTATTCCTGCCGATGTTGATAATAGTATTTTCAACAAAAACGGTTTCCATTTGCTACACCTCCCCTACCATAAACTTGATGCATCGAAATACGATGGCCGCCTAAGAAAAATGCCAAGTGGCAAAGCCTCAAATATGGTTGTTGCCATGGACCTCGACCGAAAAATTGGAGTTATTGTAGGTTCGGCTTATCTTGGTAGTGTGAAAAAATTATTGTTCACTGTAATGAATTATTTACTTCCATTAGAGGGGATACTTCCATTGCATTGTTCGGCCAACGAAGGAGATGATGGAAAATCAGCTTTATTACTTGGACTTTCGGGAACAGGAAAAACTACATTGTCTGCTGATTCTTCGCGCGCATTACTTGGCGACGACGAACATGGCTGGAGCACCGATGGAATTGCTAATTTCGAGAATGGTTGCTATGCAAAAATGATAGATATCAATCCAAAAAAAGAGCCGGATATTTTTGATGCTGTTATGCATGATGCTGATTATCTTGACCATGGTTCTATTATTGAAAACGGTATGATGTACCCATCAGGCAAATTCGATTATTACGACGATCGTCTTACACCAAATTCAAGGGCTTCGTATCCACTACGTTATTTGAAAAATATTAAAGAATCGTCAATAGCAGGACACCCAAAAACTATTTTGTTCCTTACAGCAGATGCTTATGGCGTATTACCCCCTGTATCGAAATTAAATCGCGAACAAGCTATGTTGTGGTTTCTTATGGGATATACAAGTAAACTTGCCGGTACCGAAACCGGAATTACCGAGCCACAGGCCACATTCTCACGTTTCTTTGGACAACCATTTATGCCTGGCAAACCAGAGGTTTATGCAAAAATGCTTGGTGAGAAAATGGACGAACACGATACTAACGTTTACCTGATTAATACAGGATGGAGCGGTGGCGCTTATGGAGTTGGCGAACGTATCGACCTTCCGTTAACACGTGCAATGGTAAATGCTGCCCTTAATGGCAATCTCGAAAATGTTGAGTTCGAAACAGACAATCTGTTCCATTTGAACATTCCGAAAACCTGCCCGAATGTACCAACCGAAATGCTTAAGCCTATCAACACATGGACTGATAAAAAAGCATACAAAGTTACAGCTGAAAAACTAGCAAATCAGTTTGTTGCATCATTCGACAAAAACTATGGCTCTCAAGGTATCGATCCTGCCATTGTTAAAGAATGTCCCGGAAAATAAAATAATTGTTATAGATATTTAAAAAAGCCTGCAACATTGTTGTGGGCTTTTTTTTGTTAGCAGATACTGAATATTTCAGTGAAGATGTGGGGAATGCCGCCTAACGTTTTGCTAAAATCTGAAAGGGATTTTGAAAAACAACCCTTTCCTTTACAAAAATAGTAAAATTTTTAATTTTACCATAAAAATAATTAAAAATTTTGCGGGGCTTATTATTTGAAATCGCTTTACGTATAACAAGTTACCCTTTTTGAATTTAGCTTTTGTTGTGTGCTGGTATTAATCAAATTCTTTGTTGCATTAATTTATTTGAAAGTTCCTCTTTCTTTCTTTTGTCTATTAGGTCACAAACTTTAATATATTGATACATAACATTCTTATTATTCAAGCACATTTTTATTAATCGTCCACTTGGTAAAGATGTTACCCCTTCATTTTCTATATTCGATATTGTATTTTTACTAAATCCCAATATCAAACTAAGTGTAGATGCTGCAATATGGTATTTTGTCCTAAAATTAATTATTTCAGTAGGTGCTGCAGCACCCTTTGCAATCAGATATACACTTTTAAGAGCTTTCATATTTCGAGTTACTTGGTCTT
>JAYENH010000866.1:0-1669 GCA_034721995.1 Bacteroidota bacterium | reverse complement strand
GCTGGGGCCATCGCAAATCGAATTAATCAAGGTGTTCGACCGAAAACCAAAAATGATTTTTGAAAACCGTTTCTGGGGCGATATTGGGTTTATCCACCTTTGTTTTGATATATATGGTATGTCGGCGTTAAAAGAGGAATGTGAAATTGCCGGACACCCATTTACCGTAGATAGTGCCGAAAGCTTCGATATGGGTGAGGCAGCCGGGCATTTTACATACATCGAAGACCCCGACGGAACTTTAATCGAATTCGTGGAAACCCATAAAATTCCAATCATGAAAAAATTAGGATGGTACCTGAACCTGAAAAAGCGCGATCATAGCAAAGCTCTTCCCGGTTTCATTATTAAAGCTTTAGGCCTTGGCAGGGTGAAGGATTGAGAGTTGAAGGAGGTTTGTTAGAATCATTTTTGGATATATCAGCGAAAATAAAAGTATTGAAAGCATAAATATAATATTTGTAAGTTCATGTTTCAGCATTTCATTATTACCGCATTTAGCTATAGGGGCTATACCAAGGATATTAATTGGCGTGATCCATTAAACAAAAAAAATCTCGAACATAGGTTTCAGTTATTTCAGTTAAGCTGTTTGCCAAGTATGCTTAATCAAGTGGAGCAGGATTTTACATGGATTTTAATTGTTGATCCCGATTTGCCTAATGAATATCGTGAGCGACTCAGGAAGCTGATATCGGGACGGTCTAACAGTTTTTTACATAATTTTGATAAGGTAACAGATTTAGGTTCTTTGTTATGGCTAAAGCCTTATATAAATAAAAATGCAGAATTTATTATAACTACCAAACTTGATGATGATGATGCAATATTTACAAGTTTTACAGAATATGTTAAAAAACATGTCGAGAAATTAGGAAAAACATCCTCAACTCCATATATGAAATTCTTTGGCTGTAAAGATGTAGTCCAGTGGGATTACTTTTGGTCAAAACACTCACCATTGGGATATACAAAGCCATGGACACGAGCTAATTCCATACCTGTATCTGCAGGGTTTTCAATATTGTGCAAACATCCCGAATTCGACTTTTCAGTGCTTCATTTTTGCCATAGCCTGTTTGAGCCTTTAAAGCATTATAAGCCTGAGATACAAAATCTGGCATCTCCAATTGATGAACGTGTAAATGCATTTTACGACGAGATTATTATCTCAGCTAAAAGTTCGAATACAGATTGGAATGGGATACTTTCTCCAAGCGAGAATTTCCATTATTTAAAAACAAATTATTTACAGGTAGTTATGGTAAATCATTTGAATAATATTATGTATGCGAGGATGTTTGAAGGCAATAAATTCAGGAAAGCTGTAAATATTGATGATTCTTTTCCGGGAATGGCCATTGATTTTGCTTATGCATCAGTAAATATCAGAAAACACCGAAAATCAGTACTTCTACTTGTCGAAATGGCAATCAGGGCTTTGCTATATTTGCCGGAGAATGTGCAAAAGCAGGGGCAATGGTTAAAAATAAAAAATAGGTATATGGTATTGAAAAGAACAATTAAAGGTGTGATTAACATGAGATAAATGATTTATTTAGTGCAGCAAGAAAACTACAGGCTTTCGTCCGCCATCTCGCGGATGAAACAAGGGAGTTTACTTTTGTAAATGACAGTTTCAAAAGCATATGTAACAGTTTACCCCGAC
>JAYENH010000865.1:0-1673 GCA_034721995.1 Bacteroidota bacterium | reverse complement strand
CCATGTCCATGTATAAACTTCGCTGTCTTCTGTTGGAACTCCACCGTTGTCGGCAATAAGTTTGTTTCCCCAGCCCCAGCTACTTGGATCGGGTATTGCATTTGCATTATCAACACTAACACCTGATCCAACTGCATCGAGAACAACATCAGTCCAATTTGTATTCGGAACATCGCCTGTTTTTACAAGAGTAGCAGTGTATCCATCTCCGAGAGTCCATGTCATAGTTGCAGTATAAACACCTGGAACATCGTTAGCAATGTTATCGCCACCAGGAACAAGTGCATCAACAGCACCACCATAATTAGCATTAACTTTAATACCTTCACCACCATTATAGGTTGTGTCAATTTCAACTTTCCATCCACCTGAATAACGGAACTTAAATGTAGCATTAGAAAGCTCCATATCGGTAACTTCAAAAGACATAGTGTTCAAGTCAAATCCCTGGCTTGCCATTTCGGTATCACCTGACCATCCAATAGCTGTTGCGCCACCAATAACTCCCCAATACTCAACAGGAACTACAGCGATTGTTTTAACTTCGGTATCAATAATTACATGATACAAGCCATCGGCAGAAACTGTAAATGGAGTTTCAGACTCAACAAAAGAGCCACGATTGAAAGCAACTTTGGGTTCATCAGTTGTAGGAGCTGCTACCTCAGCAAAATCGGTATCAGGACCATAATATACAGGCTCTCCGCCAATAACTTCAACAATATTGAATCCATCAGTACCAGCTTTAATAGCAATATAAAGCTCCATTAATTCGGCTCTGTCTTCCTGATTTACTTCGTTACGTGTAGATTTTAACAAACCTTTAATATCGAAATCTGCTAATGCAGTTCCGGCACCTTTTACATAAATACCGTCTTCAATAACAACAGGAGGTGTGTCATCGTCTTCGTCTTTGTCACATGCACTAAATGTTAGAAGTGCTGCAACTAAAATCCATGATAATTTAAAAATGTTCTTCTTCATAATTAATTGTTTTAAAAAAATTTAATTTAAAAATAAAAAACTTACTTATATTTATTATGTTATAAATCCAAATTTGGATTTGCATCTATAGCCCACTGAGGGATTGGGAAAGTTAATTCGTTAATTGTTGAAGCAGGTTTTTCCCACCAGGCATCGTTAAATTTACCGAAACGAATTAAATCCTGCCTGCGATGTCCCTCCATAAACATTTCTCTTCCGCGCTCCTCGAGCAACATATCTAAATCAACTCCTGTCCATGCAGTTAGCCCTGCACGGCTACGAATTTGATTTACCCATTCATCGCCATTATTTCCCTGTTGTATTTCTGCTTCAGCTTTCATTAGCAAAACATCGGCATAGCGAAAAAGAGGAAAATCGTTGCTCATATTTTCATCAGCACCTTTTTCAATTTCAAATTTTGCAATCCTTGCTCCCGACATACGAATTTCAACAAATGTATGCGAGGCATCCAATACTACTGCAGGAATGTGAGGATCGAAGTTCAGGTCTGCTTCGGCTGTTTCGTCAAATAAGGCTTCCCCGGTACTTGAAAACTGTGGGCCAACCAAAAATCCTTCTTTGCGTAAATCGTTACTTTCAAAAGTATTATAGTGGTCTTCAACTGCGGCAAAACCATTCCATGGCCCTGCAACCATGCTATAAGTCTGGCTGCTAAGGTAGTGCAATGT
>JAYENH010000864.1:0-1679 GCA_034721995.1 Bacteroidota bacterium | reverse complement strand
TGGCTTTGTATATTATTTTCAAAATAATGAGATGATAATATTCGTAATCAGTAGCTTAATGATTTCTGTCAAATAATTGAATAACTAATCTGAGAATCTGTGGCTTTATAAAATTAATTTTTCTTTTGATAAATAACATTGCTTAATTTCAATACTACATAAATCCACTTTTAAATGTGAATCAGAAATTATTCAAGGTCTTTAATTCCTTCACGTACTATATCTATTTCATCCGAAGAACAATCGATTATTGCAGAAGGTATATTGTTACCGTAGCCGCCATCAATAACTAAATCGACCAAATCGCCATAGCGTTCGTGTATAAGTTCAGGATCGGTTGTGTATTCAATTATCTCATCCATATCGTGCACCGAAGTCGACAAGATAGGATTGCCTAATTGAAGAACTATTTCGCGGGCAATACTATTGTCCGGAACCCTGATACCAACATTCTTCCTTTTGTTTTTAAGCAATTTGGGAACATTATTATTTGCTTTAAGGATAAAAGTGAAAGGGCCGGGAAGATTCCTTTTCATCAGCTTAAAAACTTCGTTTCGTAAAGGGCTGGTAAAATCAGACAATTGACTTAGGTCGTGGCAAATAAATGAAAAATTGGCCTTTTCTGTTTTCACACCCCTTATTCGTGCTACACGTTCGATTGCCCTGTGCTGGGTAATATCGCAGCCAATTCCATATACGCCATCGGTAGGATATATTATTACCCCGCCTTTTTGCAAAACTTCAACAACCTGTCTGATGTGCCGTTCACTGGGGTTTTCAGGATAAATTCGGATTAACACAATGCTTATGGATTGAGTTTTCGATAATCGCTTAAGAATTTTTCCAGTCCCGAATCAGTAAGTGGATGTTTAAGAAGACCAAGTATTGCATCCAATGGGCATGTAGAAACATCTGCCCCGGCTTCGGCACATTGAATTATGTGCTGGGTATGACGAATTGATGCTGCCAAAACTTCGGTCTCAAAACTGTAAAGCGAATACAGTTCAACAATTTGATGTATCAGCCCTACACCATCAGAGGAAATATCATCAATCCGTCCAATAAAAGGAGACACATAAGTAGCTCCGGCTTTAGCAGCCAGCAAGGCCTGTCCGGGCGAAAACACAAGCGTGCAATTTGTTTTTATACCTTTTGAAGAAAAATACTTTATTGCTTTTATCCCGTCCTTTATTGCCGGTACTTTTACAACAATATTTTCGTGAAGGGCAGCTAACTCTTCGCCTTCGCGTACCATACCTTCAAAATCGGTGGCAATAACCTCGGCACTTACGTCGCCATCAACAATTTCACATATTGCAAGGTAATGGGCCTTGATGTTTTCTTCGCCCGCAATTCCTTCTTTGGCCATTAATGATGGATTTGTTGTAACTCCATCCAAAACACCGAGGTCGTTGGCTTCCTTTATCTGGTCTATATTAGCTGTATCGATAAAAAACTTCATAGTCTGTTTTTTTAAAATTTGCGCAAAAGTAATAATTCTAAAACAAATAATTTAAACCGATATACATACCACTTTCCCCATCTTGTTTGTTAAGGGCACGGCCATAATCAACGGCAACAATAAAATTCTGGTTCATGGCTATTCTTATTCCGAGACCATACGAGCTGTGTAACTTGTCTTTATCTGTGCTGAAATAATCATCAAAAACAGAAGCATC
>JAYENH010000863.1:0-7658 GCA_034721995.1 Bacteroidota bacterium | reverse complement strand
CTCTTTTCTTGGATGTTTGTTGAGCTTCAAAGCAGGTATCATTACATTCTTTAAGCAGGAAAATTCGGGTAATAAATAATGAAACTGAAAAACGAAACCAATGTTCTTGTTTCTTATTATGGCAAGTTTATCTTGTTTTAATCCAGTAATTGCTTCATTTTCTATGGATATTTTACCTGTATAATCAGTATCCATAGTTGATAAAATGAATAAAAGTGTAGATTTTCCGCTACCCGATTTCCCAATTATCGACAAAAATTCACTTTTTTTAATTTCAAAGGAAATATTGTCTAAAACCTTGAACTTGTTTGGGGTATAGAAATATTTTGTAATATTTTCTGCTTTAAGAATTGTTTGCATAATTATAAATTTCTGAAGATTGAAACAGGATCAACTTTTGCTGCCCCACGTGCAGGAATATATCCAGCAATTAAAGTTATCCCTAAACCAACTATTAATCCTAGAAGCATAATTTTTGGCTCAAATTGTATTGGAAAATATCCTTTGTCTCCTCCAATATAAACTTTGCTGAGTGCTTTTATTAAAACAGTTCCCAAAACCATTCCCATAACAGTTCCGAGTACGCCAATTATCATGGCCTCGCTTATAAATATTTTTACTACACTTTTACCGGCAAAACCTTGTGCTTTTAAAATAGCAATATCGTGCAATTTCTGCTTAACAGTCATGTTTACAATGTTATATATAGTGAATGCCGCAACAATTAATATGATTAACGATATAGAGCCCATCATTAATCCTCTTGTTTTTTTGTTTGCTTCTGCCGACTCGTTGGCCGTTTTCCAATCTTCGGCATTATATCCAGCCATGGTTTTTAATGAATTAACGTATTCCGAAGCCATATCAGGATCTTTGACGTTTACATAAATATCAGTGACGTAATTTGGACCTTGTGCCATTAGTTGTTGTGCAATTGATAAATTTATATACGATTTAGTATTGTCAACTACCGAATTACTAGTTTTAAACAAGCCTACGACTTTCATTATTTTTACTATTCCAATTGGTGAAACCACACTTATATTATCATCCATCTTTACATTCAAATCTTCAGCAATACCAACTCCAATTATAATTCCATTTGGTGTATTGACTAAACTTTTTAAGTCGCCTTCAATTATAGTGGATTGAATATCGAACATCTCATTTGCCTCGTTAATATTTACCCCCGAGCTGCTCCCATTTATTTGAGCACTTCCGTTGTTGTAAAACACATTAATATTAAGCCATGTAGTAGCAGTGGTAATTCCATCTATTGATTTAACAGTTCGCAAAATTTTACTTGGATTTAATAGCTTTTTGTTCTCATTCACAATTTTAGGATTACTAATAATCGAAATAGTATTATTTGCCGTATCGTTAATTAGAGGCTGACTTATTTTATCATCTACAAAAATTCGTATATGTGGAGTTGATTTAAAAAGAGCTTCGTTTGAATCACGATTAAAACCAACTACCAATGAATTTAAAAAAACAAATGCAGAAATACCGATTGCCACAGCAAAAGATACAATTATAGTTTGCTTTTTCTTTGCCAAAACATGTGTAAAAGCAATTTCAAAGTCAACATTTAGTCCTTTCTTAAAATTCATGGGCTATTTATTTTTTTCAAAAATAAGAGTGGTGTTTTCATCAATTCCGCTTTTTACTTCAACCCATTCATTGGAAATAAATCCCGTTTCTATTTTTATCATGCCTTTACCTTTTACGTTTACATTATTTCCGTAATCTAAAAATTTTCGGGGTATTACTAATACATTTTCCTTTTCTTGGATAATGATGTTAGCTTGCAATTGTGTTCCTGAAATAAGTAAATTTAATGAATCTGTTAACACTACTTTGCAATAAAAAGACTGCGTTTGCTTGTCGAAAGTAGGGTATATTTCAGAAACAATTCCCGTGAAATTTGTTTGCTTATCAGTGTTCAGTTGAATAATTACTTTTTGATTTACTTTTATTTTAGAAATGCTTGATTCGTCAATGCTTAATTTGACAAAAAGATTATTCGGACTTCCTATTACTGCGATTACTTCGCCTCGTTTAACATAATCGCCTAGTTCTTTGTATTTTGTATATACTTTGCCACCAATAACAGCTCGCAATTCGTTATTCCCTTGTAATACTTTATTTATTTCGCTTTGCGATTGTTGGTTTATCAATTGTTGTTTGGCTAATTGTTTTTGAAGATTATAGTTTTCTGTCAGTGATAGATAATTAGCTTTTGAATTTTTATAAGCAATTTCCATGTTCTCATATTCGAGTTTTGAAACACTGTTACTTTCATATAATTTTTTATATCGCTCAGCTTGTTCTTTATCCTGATTCATCTTTTGCTCTGCTGCTTTCAAATTTACTTCAATCTGTTTTAATGCAGGTGCGTTTGGAGAGGTGTTAGCTTGTGCAATGTTCAGCAACAAATATGTTTCACGAGAATTAATGTCGTAGGTTTTATTGTCAATTACCGCTAATAAAGCACCTGTTTCTACAATATCCCCCTCTTCAAAATCTAAGCTGATTAAATAACCATCACTTTGTGCCGTTAGATTATATTGATTTTCAGGAACCAATACTCCTGAAGCAAAAACTGTTTCGGTAATATTTTTTCTAACAGGTTTTGTGGTTTCCGTGCTTTTACCACAAGAATTAAACAAAAATATTCCTGCAACTATCGGGATTATAATTTTTCTCGTTCTCATTTTATTGTATTGTTTATGTCAATTTTAGATTTTGAATAAAGTAAGTTTGCCAATGCACTGCTGTAATTCAAACGACTTGTAATCATATCATTAAAAGCAATTAGCAATTTATCGGACGAAAGAACATTCATGTTAAATTGATTTGAAGCTAATTGATAGTTCTGCTCTTTGAGTTTGTAAATTTGTTTTGTAGTTATAAACTGTGAATAGGCTTTTTCATAATCTAGTACAAGTTGACGATTAATGTTATCATTCTGTATTTTAGAGTGTTCTGCATTTTGTAACGAAATTGTTTTATTGATTGTAGAAATTTTATTTTGAGTAAATAAGTTTATATCAGGGAATGGCATACTGAGCTTTAAGCCGATATATTGAGAGTTAAGCCACTTGATATCTTTGTCGAAAAACATAAGATTGCTGTTTTGTTGCCATGCATTGTAAAACACTAATGAAATTGTTGGTAATTGCATAAAACGGCTGGCTCTTAAATCTGCTTTTGCTAAATCAAATTTTAATAACATCGATTTGTAATTAAGCTGATTATCTACTTCTAAACCTAGTGTAATTTGCTGATTGTAGTCTGTGTTTTCGTTGATGATAATTCTTGTTGTTTCGGGGATATCGCACAGTATTTTAAGGCTTAAATATTGCTGTTTTAACGATAATCTTACTTGTTCCAATTTATCCTTAAGTGTAAGCTTGTTGATTTGTACATCATTCAAATCTTGTTGCCTTACAATGCCTGCAGAATATTTGTTTTGCATATTTAGAAGCAATGTGTCTGCAATCAATAAACTTTTTTTGGTGAGTTCAATTTGATCTTGTAGGGAAATAATATTGTAATAGCTTGCAGAAATTGATTCAAAAAGTGATTTTTTTGCAATTAAGTTGTTGACTGATGTAAGCTGAGAATTTAAATTTGCACTTTGTAATTTAGCCCAATTGCTAGGATTGATAATGTCAATTTGTGGCGTGATATTCAAATTTCCTACATATTGTTGCCCCATTGAGACTTCCTTGAAAGTTCCCGGTGCTCCACCAAATGCTTCTCCCGGTAAAAAAGTAATAGGCAATTCTACATTATTAATTAAAGTAAAATTAGTTTGCATTCTAAAATTTACAAGCCCTGCTTGAGCAGAAATCTTTTGCCATTTTGCTAAAAGTGATTGTTGTTCGCCTGTTTTTATTGATATGCTGTTGTTTTCGGCATATTCTAATAACAAATAAAGATTGTTAAAACTAATTTCAGTTTGTGCATTTGCAAAACGCCCGAACAAAAGCAATAATAGTATTGATATTAACTTGAAATTCATTGAATTATAGTTTTAATAATAATTTAAGGGTTTTAACTAATTCATTCCCTTTGATTAATAAGTCAAAAGAATATCCCGACATTTTCCATTGCTTTACCAGCATCCGAACACTGCCGTTTATCATAATTGAAAATTGCTCGGAGTCAATGTCATGCCGGATTTCGCCTTTTTGTTGGCCGACTTTTATTAATGCCGATAATTCAGAGATGCTTTTGTTTAACTTAGTTTTTGTCTTTTTAACTAATAAAGCTTCATTTTGAAACAAATCTTCTGCAAAAACAACCGAAACTAAAGCAGGGTTTTTTGCGAAAGTCAAAAAATGATTTTTCAACCTTTTTTCAAGAAAACTAATAATGTTTTTAGCATCTTTTGTATCATTTAATTTAGTTTTCTCACTTATCTTATCGATTATCGCAATTAATATTTGGATTTTACTTTCGTAGTGTCTGTAAATGGCAGACTCTACAATCCCAAGCTTTTTTGAAAGGTTTTTAATAGTTAAATTCTGTATCCCCCTTTCTGCAATAAGTTCGAGTGAAACTTTGATAATTTCCTGTTGTCTAGAGGATAACGTAGAACTCATAATTGCATTTTATATATAGAGCGAATATTCACTCACAAAGATAAAACAATTATATTGAATTTATCAAATAAGTTTTCGAAAAAATGGTTTTTTGAATAAAAATATCTTTGGCGAGATTAAGGAGTATCTAAAAAAGCCTCATTATACAGGGTCAACATCAACATTAATGCGACAGCTTTTAAATGCTTCTTGGCTTTTGATTATTTTTATTTCCTCTGAGATTCTCTTTTTGTATGTATGTAAACTAGCTTTTTTAGGTAGTTTAATCATTATTTGGCGGATATATTGATTTTTTATCCGGGCAACAACGGGATATACTGGTCCAAGAACATGATCGCGAGGGATAAAACTTTTTAATACGAATGCTAATTTTGAGGAAGCTTCAAGAGAAACTTCTTTTATTTTATGTTTTATAATGATTTTTATAAGTCTATAATATGGAGGATAATGATATTCTTGTCGTGATAGCATTTCTTGTTCTATAAAGCCTTCATAATCATGATGTATGACGTATTTAACAATAGGATTGTCTTTGTCATATACCTGAATAAAAACTGAACCGGGATTATTTCTACGACCAGCACGTCCTGCAACTTGCATCATTAATTGAAAAGCATTCTCGTGAGCCCTAAAATCAGGATACGTATGAAGATTGTCGCCGTTTAAAATTCCCACAACTTCTACTTTGCTGAAATCAAGACCTTTTGAAATCATTTGAGTACCGACTAAAATACGAAATTTACCATTGTCAAAGCCCTCAAGAATTGCTTGATGAGCGTTTTTGCCGCGGCTTGTATCCATATCCATTCTAGCAACTTTTGTATTTTGAAATAAAATTGACAACTCATCTTCTACTCTTTGAGTTCCAAGGCCTTTCATTGTAATTTGAGCACTATTGCATTTTGGACAATTTGAAGGAATTTTTTCTGAATAGCCACAATAGTGACATTTTAATAAATCTATTTGTTTGTGATACGTCATAGAAACATCACAGTTTTTACATAGTGGTATCCAGCCACAATCTGAGCACTCAATCCATGTTGAATAACCTCTGCGATTTTGGAATAAAATGATTTGTTTATTGTCTTTTAAAGATGAACGAATTGCATCAAAAAGTTGAGGAGATAAGTAAGCTCGCATAGTTTTTTTAAGTGTGGCTTCTTTTATATCTATCAACGAAATATTAGGAAGTACGGCTTTCCCATAACGCTCTAATAATTTAACCAATAAGTAATTTCCTTGTTTTGCGTTGAACCACGATTCTGCAGATGGAGTTGCTGAACCAAGAATAATGTTTGCATCTAAAAATTTGCTAAGCATAACAGCAGTGTCTCTGGCATGATATCGTGGTGCAGGGTTTTGTTGTTTATAACTGTAATCATGTTCTTCATCAACGATAATTAATCCAAGATTTTTATAAGGTAAAAACACAGAAGACCGAGCACCCATTACCAATTTAGGTTTGTCTGAATTTAAAATTGTTTTCCAAATTTCAACTTTTTCGTGCATGTTAAAACGAGAATGATATACTAAAAGCTGAGAGCCAAAATATTTTTTTAAACGCTTTACCATGTATTCTGTTAGTGCAATTTCTGGTAAAAGATAAAGTGCATGTTTTCCGGCATCAAAACATTCTTGAATTTGTTTAATGTATAATTCCGTTTTTCCGCTACCTGTAATACCTTGTAATAAAACTGTTTTTTTAGTACTAAAACCGTCTTGAATTTCTTGAAAAGCAAGATTTTGAGCTTTTGAAAGAATAATATCAGAGACTTTGGCCGTTTCAATTTCTGTAGTAATTCTTGATAATGTCTTCTCATATTCGTCAAAAATATTTTTATCAACTAATGCTTTTACCGCAGCAGATCCTACCTCTTTATTTAATACAGCTTTTTCTACTTCTTTTTGACCGGCACTTAGATTCAAATAATGTAGTAAAGCTCTGTATTGTTTAGGTGCTTTTTTTTCAAGTTTTATTAAAAGGGCGTTGAGAATTCCTTCGTGTTGCTGTTCTTTATTTAGAATAAGGAAAATGCGTCTTTTTGGAATATATTTTTCGTTAATTTCTTCCTGAGGATAAATAATACATTTTTCAATTAATGAGCGAATTAATGATTGAACACTTTTTTTACCAGAAATAGCTTGTATGTCTGTTGGAGTAAGCATTTCGTGTTTTAAAATACCTTCTACAATCATGTATTCATCGTCATCTAGCCGTGAAAGATCTTCATCGAATAAAGGATGCATGACATACTTGGTTTTGCTTTCAATTTTAAGACCTCCGGGTAAAGCAGCATTCATTATTTCTCCTTCAGCACACATATAATAGTCGGCAAGCCATTTCCAGAATTCGAATTGTTTTACAGTAATTATTGCTTCGTCATCTAATATTTCTGAAATGTCTTTTATGCGATTGTCATTTGGCTTGTCTTCAAATAATCGAACAATTAAGCCGGAATAAAATTTTTTTGAACCAAAATGTACAATAACTCTTTTGCCTTTTTCAACTCGATCTGATAAATCTGGTGGAATCCGATAAATATAATACCCATGTAAAGGTAAGGGTAAAAGGATGTCAGCAAAGAGTTCCTTCTTTTTCATATTGCTAAAATCCGAGTCAATTCAAGTAGATCTTGTCTGATTTTACGATTATGTTTTATTGTTTGAGAAAAAGGTGTTTCAACAACATCTTTTTTAACAATACCAATCATAACACCTGATTTATTGTTTAAAAGAGCATTAACAGCATGATATCCATATTGACTTGCCAATACCCGATCTAAGCAACTTGGGCTTCCTCCTCTTTGTATATGCCCAAGAATACTTACTCTAATATTATAATGAGGTAGTTTTTTCTTTACAATTTGACTGACTTCAAAGGCTCCCCCTAATTCATCTCCTTCTGCAATTATAATAATACCACTAGTTTTATTTTTTCTGCGACCATTTTCAAGCTTATTAATGAGCTCGTCAATGTGTGTTTCGGTTTCAGGAATTAATACATCTTCTGCTCCAACAGCAATACCACTTCTTAAAGCAAGAAAA
>JAYENH010000862.1:0-1683 GCA_034721995.1 Bacteroidota bacterium | reverse complement strand
AATTGAATCAAGTTATTCATAAAAATCATGAACAATCAAGGTTGAAAATAAGTTTTTCTTACAGTAAAAATAAATATTATGAGGAAGGAGATTGTAACCATTATAGCTTTGTTAATTACGTTTACAAGTTTTTCGCAGGATATTGAATATGTCCGCGATATTATTGCCAAACTTGCATCGCCCGGTTTTCATGGTAGGGGATATGTTGCAAAAGGAGATAAGATTGCTGCTGAATACTTGTCGGAGGAAGCTGAAAATATTGATCTCGAAAAATTTGGAGAAAGCTGGTTCCAGAAATTTAGCATGTCGGTTAATACTTTTCCAACACACATGCAGGTTGCCATTAACGAAAAAGAACTAAAGCCGGGAATAGACTATCTTGTAAATGCCGGGTCGAATTCGATACGTGGAAATTTTAAGATTGCCTGGATAAATAAAAAAGTTGTGGAATATAAAGACGCACTCAACAATATGCTGTCGAACGATTTGTCTGATTATTTTATTGCTATCGATACCACAGGCATCAAAGACAAAATGATTACTGATTTTATCAAATTCATTATAAAAGAAAACCCTGCCCGTGCACGTGGGATTATCGAAGTAGTACAGGGAAACCTTGTTTACCGGCCATCACTTATCAGAAAAGATTTTCCATTAATCCAAATTGTAAAAGGGATACTCGAACCCGAAAATGAAGAAGAAATTACGGTGAGGATAAAAAGCAGGTTCAGGAGAAAACATAAAACACAAAACGTAATTGGCTACATACCTGGGAAAGTTGATACTTTTTTTGTTTTTACGGCTCATTACGATCACATTGGGCGGATGGGAAAAGAAACATATTTTCCGGGGGCCCATGACAATGCCAGTGGATCGGCAATGATTATGGACTTAGCAAAATATTATAAAAGTATTTCTGAAAAACCCTATTATTCGATTGCATTTATTTGGTTTGCAGCCGAAGAAGCCGGATTGATAGGATCTAAATATTATTGCGAACACCCTGTTTTTCCATTATCGAAAATAAAAAGCCTTTGGAATTTAGATATGATGGGCAACGGCGAAGATGGAATAAAAGTAGTAAACGGATCGGTATTTAAAAGGGAGTTCGACATTTTAAAAGAAATAAATAAGGAAAAAGAATATGTAAAAAAAGTTGGTATCCGTGGGGCAGCAGCCAATAGCGACCATTATTATTTTAGCGAAAAAGGTGTACATTCTTTTTTTATTTATACTTTGGGGAAATACAAAGAGTACCATAATATATATGATAAGGCCGAGGGGCTCCCCCTTGCCGACTATGACGATATTTTTAATTTGCTCACCGATTTTTTGAAACGCGAAGGACTTTATAAGTAATGGAGCAGGGAAAACTAATAATTGTGCCTACACCAATTGGCAATCTTAACGATATGACATTCAGGGCAATTGAAAGCCTGAAAAATGTAGATTTAATACTGGCCGAAGATACTCGCAAAACAGGTATCCTTCTTAAACATTTTGGAATTACTACAAGGCAGCAATCGTATCATAAATTCAACGAGCATAAAACAGTTACGAATATTGTCGATAATTTAAAGGCGGGAAAACAAATAGCCCTGGTTTCCGATGCAGGTACCCCTGGTATTAGCGATCCGGGCTATCTTGTAGTGAAACATTGTTTAGATAACGAAATTGAAGTAC
>JAYENH010000861.1:0-1684 GCA_034721995.1 Bacteroidota bacterium | reverse complement strand
GCTATATTGTATTTCGAGTTCGGAAACAACAACATTTGGCAATCCTTCGGAATAATACAACCATTTGTCGGCGGTTTGCTGAATGGAATCATTTGTATAGAAAATACCTATATCGCTTCCGACATAAATTGCATGTTCGACACCATCTATTGTACCTGACTGATAAGCAAGCGTATTGGCCGCCACATTCGGAAGAAAACCTGAAATGTTTTGCCAACTTGTTCCGGCATCAATCGAATGGTAAACCTTTTCGCCATTGATGTAACCATTAAGGGAAACCCAGATATTTTCAGGATCGTTATCAGCAATGCAAACCGACATAATTACCAAATTGCTAAGGGGCAATCCGGCAGAAATCTCATTCCAACTTGTGCCTCCATTTTTTGTGATAAACAAAGCACCGGGGCGTGCAGCATAAATATAATCGGGATTCGAAGGAGCAAGTTCTAAAACATTGCAGGTTTTTGTGCCGGAAGAACCTGCTGTACCGAATGTGCTGATTTTTTCCCAGTTGTAACCTGCATCAATACTTTTCCAAACATTCTGGAAAGCTGTATAAATAATTTCAGGATTTTCGATATTCATTTTATAGGGAGTTACCCAAAAAGCAAGCTCGCCCGAATTGCTAATAGGAGCTTCAAGATCGATATCGAAAGTAAGGCCACCATCTGCCGAACGGTTCAACCCGCCACGCTGGTTAGTTACATAAATAATATCGGGATTAGTGTGATGCACCATAGCTTCCATGCCATCGCCGCCATAAATATGTTTCCATATTCCGTTGCGGTACATAAAAGTTCCATTGTCTTGTGTGCCGCCAACAACAATGTTCGGATCGGTTTTGCACAAGCCAATCCGGTAATATTCGGTTATGTGCAAACCATGGCTGATATTTATCCAATTCGTAGGCAGGTTGTAGCATCCGGGAATAATATCCAGAGTAATTAAATCAATGCAGGCAACTATGGAATCCATGCTCCCAATTTTTAGAACATTGGTCTTGTATATGCCCCCGTCGCAACTTTGGTAAAAACTACCGTTCAGGTTATTATAATTTGAATAATGCTGATCGGCATGTAGACTTTGACCAAGCGAGGCTGTCCAAAACGATAGGATATTCCATGATTCTCCACCATTATAAGAGGCCCACATATTGATTCCACCGGAATATAGTTTATCTGCATCGACAGGGTCAACAATCAGGCTAAGGTCATAAGTTCCCTGCCCACTTTCGTCGGGGGGTATTAGCGGAGAGTTATAAAAACCGCCATCGAACCAACCCAACATATTGGGAGCTTGCGAAGCCCCCGGAAAATTAGTTGTATCGCGGGCAGCAACTGCAAACCAGTTATCGCCACTATCTTCGGTTTTAAAAAGTGCATAAAAGCCCTCGTTTAATCCACAACTTATTGCATAAACAATTGAAGTATCAGAAGGAGCAATACTTAACTCCATTCGTAATATTTGGTTTTGCGCCGGGATAACACTTGTATTTAATGTGTCCCAGGTGGAGCCAAAATCCCTTGTGCGTAAAATCCGGTTTACACCGCCCACATTAGGGATATACAAACCGGTTGCGAAAATAGTATTGGGATTTAAGGGGTTCATATCGAAATCAATAATCATATCGGAATATACCTGTACCCAGATTACTCCTCCATCATTCGATTTATAGATTCCGGGC
>JAYENH010000860.1:0-1686 GCA_034721995.1 Bacteroidota bacterium | reverse complement strand
AATTAACTCAGATAATTTATTTTCGACATGCCAACGTTTTGCGTAAACTTCTAAAACTTTCTCGACGTGCAAGTCTTTATCATTTATAATAACAAAAGTTGGCGTACTTCGTCCATGGTCTTTGACAATTATTTGACGAAATGTATTTTTACATCCTTTAAGGGTTACCTTTTGTTCATAAACAGATACATGTTTGTATTTTCTCTTTGGGATAGGTAGGTAAATTTTTTTCCACGACTTTTTAGGCAAATTCAAAGCCTCCTCAATAAGACGGGCATGCCGTTTTCGTAGTGTTATAAATTTAATATGATCATCTGTAATTTCATCAAGAATCGTATATTTTGTGAATTTACAATCAAAGACAAGGGTCTCATTCATGTCGCCTTTCACATCTTTCCAGTAAGCAATAAACTTTTTTATCTCCTCTGCCTCCTCGCTGCGTAATATATCTGCTCGGGAATAAAGGATTGTATTATTTTGACTATCCTGAGCAAAAACAGTATTGGCGCCTTTTAAATTTTGATGTTTAGCGCCACACCAAAGTTTTTGCATTTCAGATTCAGTTCCATAATGAGGAATGCTGTGAAAATCAAGATTAATAAATTTTCCATCATAAAAATGCGGATATTTTTTCTTAAAGGAGGATACGGCTTTTTTCTGTAATTCCATCAGCTGTATCTCTGAGCATCGGCAAGAATACGTGCTCATATAAGTTGCTTTTGGTAAAACATTCAATCCTGCAAAAATACCCAATCCCGGCTCTTGATCATAGGCGCCAATATGGCTTAGACGTTGCTGTCCAATTAATTTGAATAGCAACATAGAAAGGGCTGCCGACCTGGAATCAATATCGCTTGATTCAGGAAGATTGCATTTTTTAACAATATCTAAAACGTTGGATTCTAAAATATAGGGAATGAAAAAAAATATTCCTGCCGTCGGACAGTCAATATTAAATGGTTTTAGTTCTGAAAAATCTAAATTCTCTGATCGCTGCGATATAATTTGGTTTTTATGTGTTTTTCCAAGCTCTTTATGCGTCCTACGTTTTAATCTAGCAAAGCCGGAATCTTTAAGTATTCGCTCTGCTGTTCGGGCTGAAACATTGATCCCTTCCTTTGAAAGGCAGCTTTGTATATCAGGTGTCGAAAGATTTTGTTTTCGATAATTTATAATTTTATCCTGAATTGTTTCATTGGTTCTTCTTCGTTGAGGACCCTTAGGAATTGTTGGAAATAATTTTATCTTTCCTAATTTTACATCTCTCAATAAAGAGTAAAGAGCGCTTACTTTATATTGAAATCTTTTTGCGACATTCTTAATGGATTCCTGTTCTAAAATAATAGCGCGAATCGCTTCATATTGCTTTTGTCTTTGTGATTGCGGCTTTGTAAAATACGTCGTCAAATTAAAATTATATTCTAGGGTGTCGTTTTGTCTACTAGAGTTCATGGCGTTTCCTTATTGTATGATGTTGAAAATTATATTTTCGTCAATAAAATGACTCAATAGTGTCCTTTTAGTTGACTTTTAACAATATTCTAGCACATATAACATCGACAATAAATAATTATAATCGAAAAAATGACACCCCAATATTTTGCTTAATAATGAAAAATAATAAAGTCATGCGAAAGCTGTTGCACGAAATGAAAGTGCGGGACAAGCTTACCTCGACGAGAGAAT
>JAYENH010000859.1:0-1686 GCA_034721995.1 Bacteroidota bacterium | reverse complement strand
CGTGCATATTTCATTTCAAACTATCCATTTTGGCTACAAATTCTTGCTTTGTTATTCCTGTTTCTTTTAGTGAAAATCAACAAAAAATGCCGCCTATTTTACAGACAGCATTATAAATGAAATACTTATGGTGCTTCTGCCACTCTATTCTTTTATCAATTTCAATGATTTTGTCCCTGAATAGTCATAATATTTCAACTCACCTTTATAGTAGCCGCTAATTTCTTTGCCATTTTCATCGGTGCAGTTGATGGTGATTTCATAGTTGTTGCCATCTTTTTTAACATTTACTACGCCATCTTCGATTAAAAATCCCGTGAGATCTTCAATATCGTTTGCGATAACTCCCAGATCGAAAGTACCTATTGCACCTGTTTCGTTTACATCGTAAACAAAATCCCTTGAGTCGAGGCCAACACCATTCGATGTATAAATCTCGAAATAAACCAACATACCGAAACCGGAAATAGAATCAAGCTCTCCGGCAATTTCATGTATGGTAACTCCTGTTGAATAAAGGGTTAAATCGACATTGAATCCCGACCAGGTCGAATCTTGTCCATAGTTTTCAAGATAACCTGATTTAAGCGACAATTCTTCATTATCATATTTTAGATAGGTTTTGGGATCATTATCATCATCTTTGTTACACGAAGATAAAACAAGGAGACTACCTGCAATTACTATTAAAACTAATGTCTTTAATGTTTTCATTTTTAATTTTTTGAAATTGTTATTTTAATCGGCAAAAGTAAATAAATATATAGCTTGGCGCGAAATAGTTTAATGCAATTGAAATTGAGAATAAAACAATTACATTTGTTGCTAATATTTAGGATAATATAAGAAATACTAATTGTTTAAACTGCGATTATGGAATTTATTGACTTTCTAAAATATGGCGCAATAGGGATCTCCCTGGCATTGGCAATTCTTTCATATCGCCTGCTATCTAAAGAACAAGATAAGAAAGGAGTAAGGTTGCCAATGTTGAAATCGGTAAAAAACTTTTTTGTTTTAGCTCTTGTCTTATCCGTTTTTTTGGACTGTCGGAAATTGTTGTGAAATGGATGTCGTTTAAAAGAAAATGGTCAATAGAAAAACTAAAGTAGATGTTATTTTTAACAAGGACGATTCGGGATACTATGTTTATGTGCCGGTTTTTCCCGGTTGCCATTCTCAGGGATCAACTTATGAGGAGGCTTCAATAAATATTAATGAAGCCTTAGAGCTTTATCTTGAAACTGTTTCTGCTGATGAAATTAGAGAACTAAACTAAAAAATATAAAAGTGCATAAATCAGGATTTGTAAATATTATTGGAAACCCCAACGTGGGCAAGTCGACCATAATGAATGAACTGGTTGGCGAAAAGCTATCTATTATTACATCGAAATCGCAAACCACGCGGCATAGGATTATGGGCATTGTAAGTGGCGACGATTTTCAGATTGTGTATTCCGATACCCCCGGGATACTCAAGCCAAACTACAAGCTTCAGGAGGCCATGATGAAATATGTATCGACTGCCCTTAAAGATGCAGATGTAATTTTGTATGTAACCGATGTGGTTGAGAAAATTGATAAAAATATTGAGTACCTCAATCGTATTCAGGATTTGAATGTTCCTATTCTTCTGTTAATTAACAAGATTGATTTATCGACACAAGAGATTGTGCAGGCTCTG
>JAYENH010000858.1:0-1693 GCA_034721995.1 Bacteroidota bacterium | reverse complement strand
TAAAATTTGGTGGAAAAGAATAACTGCCACATATTACTCACAATATTATATGTTCTTAAAGCTGTTAATAATCAAACTTTGCGAAACAGCTATAACGCAAAGAACCACAGAAGTTCGCAAAGAAAAAAGGAAGCTTTAATCTGGAACTATATCACGAATGCCTTTTTTTGGTTTCACGGCCGGTCTTCTCAAATAACAATATTTATATTTCAATTTCCTATTTCGGTATGCCATTTCAATTGATACGACAATTATGGCCGCTCCTTTATTCGCCTTTCCGTTTCTGCTTCGGCTAAATTACTCCACGGCAAAATATCCTTCAAGCTCTTTTAAAGTGTTATCAGTAGTTTTTATATCGTGTACTATGTCGCCCTTGTCTAAAACTACAATGCGCCCGCAAACTTCGGTTACATGGTTAATGTCGTGGCTGGAAATTAGCATGGTTACCTGTTTCTCTTCCTGGAGCTGGCGCAATAAGTTTTTCAGCCTTATTTGCGAACTCGGATCGAGGCTGGCAAATGGTTCGTCCAGTACCAGGATGTCGGGTTCGCCCAGCAGTGCAGCGGCAATGCCAACTTTTTTCTGGTTTCCTTTCGATAAAGTGCGGATATATTTTTTTCGGCCTAATATCTCGCTATTAAAAAAATCGCTAAACCTTTCGAGAAATGTATTAACGCTGTCTTTCGAGATTCCATTAATATCGCCGAGAAAATAAAAATACTCCTCAGGTGTAAGAAAGTCGATAAGGAAACCCTCGTCGAGATACGAGCCGGTAAATTTTTTCCAGTTTTCGTTTTGGCGAACATTAAAGCCGTCCGAAATTACCTCTCCACTTTCGGGTTTTACAAGGTCGAGGATCATCCTGAAAAATGTTGTTTTTCCTGCACCGTTATTGCCCACCAGGCCAAAACTTTCGGCACGTGGAATAGTAAGGGATGGGATGTTAACTACTGTAACACCATCGTATTTTTTTGTAAGATTTTTTACTTCGATCATTTTGCAATTGATTATTTATGATTGATTATTGATTATTGTTAATTGCTAAATTGTTAATTAATTATTGCCTACTATAAACGAACTATAGACTGCCGACTGTGGACTGCGAACTATTCATTTTCGCGAAATCCGGCAGCAATAGCATATTTTTTTTTCTGAAACACTTTTACAATTTGATTTAACCAGAATTTAGTGAGTGCAACTCCAAGAACGCCAAGAGTACCAATTGCATAAATCCCATATTCGGGTACGCCAAAAAGCTTAAACAAAAGATACAGTAGGATTGGAATCAGCAATATAGGTATCATCAATACAAAATTTTTACCCGAAACACCCTGCCAGTTGAAAGCTGCCGAACCGGCCAAATCAATCTTTTTATAATTGTAAAGCGAAAACACAAAAATTATTAGCGGGCTTATTCCCAAATTAAACAAGTAGGCCATGAAATTCAGAAAAACAATGCGTTGCCCGAAATAAAAATAGGGTAACGAGAGAACAAACATTATGGTCGATATAAACCAGAAAAGCCAGAGCTTTGACATATAATAATTATAGGTCGAAATATTGGTCGACAACAGCCGATCGAAATGCGATGCCTCCCACCCCGACATAAACTGGCCATAGCTGAGGGTGAACATGCCACTAATAAAAATGCCCACGAAAATTAACATGCCGCTCATTTCCTGATATACTTCCT